>JAPFCO010000249.1 GCA_026169505.1 Pseudogracilibacillus sp. | reverse complement strand
TCTTGGGGATGAGTGACTGGATTATTTGCTATGATTGGTATAAGAAAATCACGCATCATATGTAAATTTGTTTCAACAGTTTCTTCACTATACCAAGGACTCGTAAAAGCAACAGATTCTCCAAAGCCACGATTCCCATTTTCATCTGTTACTTCTGTAATAAAAAAGTCCTTCTCCTGAAAAGTACCGAAACTTGTTGTAAAAGGATCTTTTAATGCCATATTTAACCGATGTAAAGTAAACTCTTGTAATGGAATTACCAATTGTATGACCACCTTATTTATTTTTCAAAAACATAAAATCCTTGTTTATTAGTTGCGTCATATATGTAATCGATAGCTTGAAAGTTAAACGCAAATAATTGTTGGAAAATAGCTCTTGATTCAAACCGCCATGCTTTAGCTAATGTAAAATCAATCGTTTTTATTGTTTGGAAATCTCCTGGAATTCCTACGAACCAACGTTTTCCTTTTGTAATGTCTTGTGGTTCTTCCAATGGTCTTCTTTGCTCACCGACTTTTAAAAGGATTTGTGTTTCATTAACATGATCGATTCGTTCCTTTGGTGACTTCATATCCCAAATAATTTGAATCCGATCTGTTGGGAGACCCGTATTTAACCCATCATTTAAAGCACCGTAATGATTTTCTAAATAAACCGCACCGACCGCTTGCAATTGGTGAAGATTAATATATGCATTTTTACTTTCTAACGGATCAAATGTCCAAGTAATCATCGAAAAGCCTGCATCTTTCGCTAACTCTGCTTGTATTTGTTTCATTTTAGCACCAAGATTACTCGTACGATAAGCTGGCAATATTCCTAACATATGAGAACAGATATATGCATGATTATCTTTAAATCCTGGGAAGCTATATAAAAATCCAACCATTTCTTCCCCCTCATACGCACCGAGGATAATTCCGCCATTATTCAACGCCGTATATGTTTGATGAATCGGGGTTGTTGCCATATTCCACACAGCTTGCTCCACCTTTTGCATCTGTTGGAGTTCCTTTATCGTTGTTAATCGCTTGATACGTATCTGATCTAACATTCCGCTTCTTCCCTTCAGCCTTTATAATTACTCGCTGTATTCCATAAAACTTTTGACATTATTTCAATCGTAGTTGGAATGGCCTCATAATTGAATGTCATATTCGGATGATGTAATCCAGGTTGTAAATCACATCCAATTGCTAACATCGTTGCTTTTACATGAGGTCGCTTGATCGTATAAAAGTGAAAATCATCGCCACCTGATGTTGTGATTGTCTTTTTTAGTTTCTCCTTACCTACTGTTTGGGCAATTGCCGTTTCCATGTAGTGAATCGCTTCGTCATTTAACACTGCTGCAGCAATTTCAGTGCTTGTTTTTAATGAAATTGGCACATGATGATGGATTGAAAGCATATCAGCGATTGCATACACTTTTTCTGTTAAATCTTCCATTACTTCGTTTGTTTGAGCACGAACATCAATGGAGAATGTTGCTTTGCCTGGAATGATATTCGTATTTTTACCCCCAGCATGAAAGGTAGTCATTTTAACAGAATAAGGAATCATTGGGTTCAGGTGAATCTGATTAATATGGGATACTAATGCTGTACCGATCTCAATCGCATTGACATTTAAGTGCGGCCGAGCACCATGGGCATCCTCTCCTCGTATTTCACCATCAATAAATTTGGCTGCGCCATGTTGGATTGCAGGGGCATAATGACCAAACCCTAATTCTTCTTTCGGTCGCACATGCATCCCATATAAAAAATCAACATCATCGACGATACCCTTTTCAACAAAACTTAGTGCACCTGCCCCTACCTCTTCTGCAGGCTGAAAAATAAAGCGGAATGTCCCTTGAAGTTCGTCACGCTTCATTTTTTCCAACATCGTCCATAATGTACCAATGGCAATCGACATATGTGCATCATGACCACAGGAATGATTTGCTTGCAATGTACCATCTACTTCTTGCCATAAAGCATCCATATCTGCTCGAATTCCAATGATAGGTTTACCTGAACCTATATCAATAATTAATCCTGGACTATTTGAAAAAGTTGTAACCTTACAGTTTTCTCGAGCAAATAAATCATGAATATATGTTGTTGTTTCATCTTCTTGCCAACTAATTTCCGGATGTTCGTGTAAATATGTGAATACTTGTTGAATTTTAGGCGTTAGCTTCTCGATGATTGCTTTCACTTAGATCCACTCCTTTGATCTTAAAAACTGTAAATTTTTATTGTTCTGGTTCGATATACGTTAATGTTTTCCCTGTTAATCCAAAAAGAATCGTCAGGATTGGACTTAATAAACAAAAGAAGGCAAAAGGTAAGTATGCTATCGTAGATACATTTAACACATTCGCAATAAACACTCCACATACACTCCAAGGAACGAGTGGATTCACTACTGTTCCTGCATCTTCTGCTACTCGAGCTAAGTTAATCGGAGCAAGTCCAACCTTTTTATATTGTGATTGATATGTCTCAGCAGTAAGCAGAATTGATAAGTATTGTTCCCCAATGAGCACGTTAATTCCAATGGCTGTTAATGCAGATGCGATAATAACGGACCGCACTTTTTGCAAGGAAGCTTCAATAGCAGATAGCAATTTTGGCACGATTCCAAGTGTAAATAATAATCCACCTAAGCTAAGTGCTAACAATACAATTCCTATCGTAAAAAACATGTCTGCCATACCACCACGGGTTAATAGTTCATCAATGTCTTCTACACCAGTACTCGACACAAATCCACCGAATAACACTTCTAAAACATCGCTAATTGGTAGTCGATTATGAAATAGTGATACAATGATCGCACTTACAGTCCCTGCCGCTAGTCCCAATAATGCTGGTGCTTTCATAATTGAGAAAATAACGAGCACAACAATCGGAACAACTGCACTATACCAATGAACAAGTCCTGTATCTAATAATCCTTGTTGAAAAGCACCCATACTCGTTATCTCTGCAGCTGATATTTCCGGAGATAATATCGCAAATAAAATAAAAGCAATGATAAACGCTGGTATCGTAGTC
>JAPFCO010000257.1 GCA_026169505.1 Pseudogracilibacillus sp. | reverse complement strand
TTTCCAAATCAAAATATACGATGGATTATGGCCATCGGCTCACTCATTATATCTGTTCTTTATATGATTCCTCAGTTAGTTGCTTCGGGTTTATTAATACGCTTACTATTGGATATTGATTATTCGGTTTCTGTATTAATTATCGGTAGTTTGATGACTGTTTATGTTGTATTCGGAGGAATGATTGCGACTTCTTGGGTGCAAATTGTTAAAACCGTATTACTTATGTCTAGTACATTTTTGTTATCATTGATTGTCTTTTCATATTATAAATGGAATGTAAGTAATTTAATAGCGGAAGTAAAGGTTGGGACTCCACTAGGTGATCAATTCTTTTTACCAGGACATTTATTGCAAAGTCCTTTGGAAATGATATCATTGTATCTCGCCTTAATACTAGGAACAGCAGGGTTACCACATATTTTAATCCGATTTTATACAGTGAAAAATGCTGCCGAAGTTCGAAAGTCAGTACTTACTGCAAGTGGGATTATTGGTGTTTTTTATATTATGACATTTATATTAGGTTTAGGTACAGCCGCAGTGATCGGGTACGATACATTAATTGCTGCGGACTCAACCGGAAATTTAGCTGCACCATTATTAGCTAAAGCATTAGGAGGAGACTTTTTATTAGCATTTGTCTCTGCTATCGCATTTACAACTGTAGTCGCGGTTGTAGCAGGGCTTGTCATCTCTGCAACTACTGCTTTCTCACATGATATCTATCATCATATAATTAAGAAAGGAAATACAACAGAAAAAGAACAATTGCGAGCAGCCCAATTATCTGCTTTTGCTATTGGACTTATTTCAACGTTATTTGCTTTAGGCTTAAAAGATATCAACGTTACCTTTCTTGTGTCATTAACATTTATCGTAGCAGCATCGAGTAATTTACCGGTCATCATCTTTACGATTTATTGGAAAAGATTTAGCCAGGCAGGTGCGGTTATAGGTATGATCAGTGGGTTAGTGGCATCAATCTTTTTATTAGCATTAGGACCCCATATCATGAATGTTGACAACGGTTGGATATTGAGAGAGCCTATATTCAATTTATTTAATCCAGGAATTATATCAATTCCGATTGGCTTCTTAGGTGCCATTTTTGGTTCAGTACTATTCCCTAATAAGGAAGCGATTGATTTTGAACAATTTTATATTAAAGCCCAAACAGGAATTGATATAAGGAGAGAAGCCCGTTGAAAGATATTACGGTTATCTTATTAGAGAGAATTGGGATTCTATTAATAATTGCTTTTGTATTTACACGTATTCCGAACTTTAAGGCATTACTATATCGGGAACATAATTGGAAGATGACTATTATCCATTCCTGTGTTTTTGGCATATTTGCTATTGCAAGTACCCACTTTGGTATTGTTATTGTAAATGGAGATATAATAAGTCAACATTTAATCTGGTCGGTTGAATCAAATGAGATGGTCGTTAGTTTAAGTTTAGTAGCTATTGTAATAGCGGGATTATTAGGTGGACCACTAGTAGGGCTAGGTGCCGGTATCATAGCGGGTATTGACCTGATGATTCTTGGTGGGATTGGCTGGTTTGCTAATATGCTAGTCAATCCAATTACAGGCTTACTCGCAGGTTTAACAGGCCGCTTTTTTTCTAAAGCGAGGGTCATTTCACCGATACAGGCATTGTTTATTGGAGTTTTTCCACCCATCTTACAAATGCAGTTTTTATTTGTATTATATCCACAAAATCCAATCATCCTGGAATTTGTTAATTTAACCGGATTACCACTCGTTTTAACAAATAGTATTGCCATTGCCATTTTTACAGCAATGATTAAGATAGTATTACAGGAGCAAGAAAATGAAGCGGCACTTGCAACTAAACAAGCATTAACAATCGCCGAAGAAGCTTTGCCATTTTTGAAAAGAGACTCTCCTGTAGAACGTGCAGAAGGAATTGCAAATTTATTATATGAACGATTAACGGTAGCGGCGATTTCTGTAACGAATCAAGATGAAGTGTTAGCATTTAAAGGAATTGGTTCAGATCACCATCATTTAGGACAGAAAATTATGACACCAATTTCAAAAGAAGCATTAAAATCAAAAGAAGTTAAAATTGCTTACTCGAAAGTAGATATCGCTTGTGAAGTACCAAATTGTCCATTGGAAGCAGCAATTATCATTCCGATTCTTGAAGCAAACGATACGACAAGTTTAATAAAATTTTACTTTAAAAAGGCACATCACATTAGTCCGGTTGAAATAGAGTTAGCTCAAGGAATCGGACAACTCATTTCCAATCAATCTCAAGTTATCGCTAGCGAAAATTTAAAGAAAAACATCTTAGATGCTGAACTAAGAAATCTACAAGCACAAATCAATCCCCACTTTTTATTTAATACATTGCATTTGATTGCGACTTTATTTAGAGTGGATCCACTAAGAGCTAGACATATAACAATTCAGTTAGCTAATTTTATGCGATTTAATTTAGGCATAGCCTCCGAATCACTTATTACATTAGAAAGAGAATGTGAACATGTAAAAGCTTATGTGGAAATTATTCAGGCGAGGTTTGCGAATCGATTACAAATCAACTTTGAGCGAGAACATACGAATTCAAATATATTAATTCCACCATCAACTATTCAACCACTTGTTGAAAATGCGATTGAACATGGATTGAAAAAGGTAACGACAAATGGAAAAATTGATATCACTATTAAAGATATAGGTGAACGAATTGAAGTTTCGGTACAAGATAATGGAGTCGGTTTTGATGAAGGAGAGATAGACACAATTCAAAAAATGCGAAAGTCACATAAAGTGGACAGTGGAGTTGGTATGTATAATGTGAATCAACGTTTAATCAGTTTGTTGGGGGAGGAAGCTCGTTTGTACATTGAAAGATTACCTAAACGTGGAAGTAAAGTATATTTCATGATTCCGAATGGTTCATTAAGGAGGAATATAAATGAAAATTAATGTGATGGTTGCCGAGGATGAATATTTAGCGCGTGAAGAATTGCTTTATCTGTTAGGTAAAGAACAGGACATTACGCTCTTGCCTAGTGCTGAAACTGGTGAACAGCTAGTGGAGTTATATTATGAACATCGACCAGACGTCATATTTTTAGACATTGAAATGCCAGGAATTACTGGTGTAGAAGCAGCAAAACAAATTATGTCATCAACAAAGGATACGCCATTATTTGTTTTTACAACTGCATATGATGCGTATGCAGTAGATGCATTTGAAGTAGAAGCGGTTGATTACTTACTCAAGCCATTTGATCAAGTTCGACTGCAACAGACACTTGAGCGGGTTCGGCAACGTAAATTAGATAAACATCAAGAAGTGAATGCAAACGTGACTGAAGGTGGACAAGCAAAGGCTACGGCAGGAAATAAATTATTAGTTGATGATGGGGAAAAAATGATTGTTCTTTCACCGGAAGCAATTTATTATGCCGTTCCTTCTCAAAGAATGCTAGAAATTCATACAGAGCATGATGTGATTGAAAGTAAAATGACGTTACAAGAGTTAGAGAAAAAATTAGGAGGTCGATCATTTTTTCGAACACATCGAAGTTATTTAGTTAATTTAAATCATATTTTAGAAATAACACCGTGGTTTAATGGAGCATATAATATTACGCTAAAAGATAAGGAGAAAACGACGATTCCTGTAAGTCGATCTGCACGAAAAGCATTGTTTGAGAAGTTTGGTCAATAAAGCTTATTACATTAAAATAAATTCAATCCAATAATCATTATTAGCCATTTAATCGGAATTTTGGACCGTTCGTGCAAAACTAGCACAAATGGTCCATTTGTTTGTTAAGATAAATTTAAAGCGCTTACAATAAAGCGTTTGTAAAATCACTTAAGGAGGTTGTGTAATGGCGCAAAAAGATAACAGTCATATTGATTTTGAGAGAATTGAACAGTCGGAAGAGTTTCAGAGTTTGAAAAAAAGAAAATATAAGTTTGTATTTACGATTCCAATTCTTTTCTTATTTTACTATTTAACTTTCCCGATATTATCTGCTTATGCAAAACCATTGATGGCGAAACTTGTGTTCGGTAATATGACATTTGGATACTTCTTTGGAATTTCATACTATGTCGTTATATGGGCATTAGCAGCTGTCTATGTATGGAAAGCTAAGCAATATGATAAGCAAGTAGAGGAAATTATAGCGAAATATGAACCGAAAGAGAAGGGGGCATAAACTTGGATACAGCTAAAATATTTGGAGTTTTGTTATTTGGTTTAATTATTGCACTTACAATGTATGTAACATATTTAGCTTCAAAGCGAACGACAGGCACAGGTGATTTCTATGCAGCTGGGCGTTCATTAACAGGGTTTCAAAATGGACTTGCTATTGCAGGGGACTATCTGAGTGCTGCGTCCTTCCTAGGGATTGCAGGTTTAGTAGCACTTTATGGTTACGATGGATTTATGTACTCTATAGGTTGGTTAATGGGTTATGTCATTGTACTGTATATTATAGCAGAGCCATTTAGAAACTCAGGTAACTTTACAGTTGCTGACGTTATTTCATATCGACTAGAGCAAAGACCTGTTCGAACAGCCGCAGCGGTTGTTACGATGGCGATCACAATGTTTTACATGATTTCTCAACTTGTTGGTGCAGGTGCAATTATTCATTTACTAGTAGGAATTCCTTATGAAGTGTCACTAATTATCGTGGGTGTGCTTATGATGATTTATGTAACACTTGGGGGAATGTTAGCAACGAGCTGGGTACAAATCATTAAAGCGGTACTTTTAATGAGTGCGATGCTTATTATGTTAATATTTATTGCAGTAATCTTTAAATTTAATTTATCATCATTATTTGGATCTATTATTAATGGTGCTGATATTCAAGGAATTGGAAAAGTTGGCGGACAAGGAATTGGCTTCTTAGAGCCGGGTCAGTTATACAAAAATCCAATTGATTTATTATCACTTGGAATCACATTAATTCTAGGTACAGCTGGATTATCTCACTTACTTGTACGTTTCTTTACAGTTCCAACAGCACAAGCTGCAAGGACGTCTGTAGTTTGGGGTATGGTTATTATTGGAACATTCTACTTCGTTATTGCGATCATCGGATTTGCAGCTGCATCTCTTGTTGGTGAAGAGGCAATTAACGCAGCAGGTGGTGGAGGAAACATGGCCGCACCATTACTCGGTCAAGTACTTGGTGGTGGAGCCGGAACGATTGGTGGAGAGATTTTCATGGCCGGTATTTCAGCAGTAGCTTTCGCAACAATTGTTGCAGTGGTTGCTGGACTAGTTATTACTGGTGCTGGGGTGTTCGCACATGACATTTATACGAACGTTATTAAAAGAGGTCAAGTTGACTCGAAGAAACAGTTCCAAGTTGCACGTATTACTGCTTTTGTAATTGGAGTTGTTTCAATCATTCTAGGTATTGTAATGAAGAACTTTAACGTTGCACAGTTAGTTACGTACGCATTCGCGGTTGGTGCAAGTGCAAACTTACCAGTAATTATTTTCTCTATTTATTGGAAACGTTTCAATACACCAGGAGCAGTAGCAGCTATGTTAACAGGAACTGTTGTAACTGTCGTATTAATCATATTAAGCCCAGACATCATGGGAGAAGCAGCACTATATCCATTATCAAACCCAGGAATAGTTAGTATTCCATTAGGTTTCTTGGCTGCAGTTATTGTATCACTTATGACAAAGCCGGAAGATAAGGATAAATTATATGCTGAAATGACTGTTCGCTCACACACTGGTTTAGGAGCAGAAAAATAATAAAATAGAAATGAATTTAGTTATAAGGGACACCCTCAATCCTAGATGAAAAAGTCTAGACTTGAGGGTGTTTTTATGTATGTGTATCAATATAGGAACAATCAATATTTAAATAAGGATTATGATCAAATAGCAACGCATATAGGCAATGGATGTGATCAAACATAGCTACGTAAAAGTAATCAAAATACAGGTATAACATGATTCATTTCTAAAGATAGAGTTATTATAAACAATAGCGAAATAATAAAAAGGAAAAGTAGAGATATCGCTACATTATTATTTTATAAGTAGTTAATGTAAGGGGATTTCTTTAGGATTGAGTGGCGCTAATTGCTAAGAGCATGACAGCTCTGATACAAATTGGGGTGAAGCTTTCAAATCTTCACCTCCAACATATAAATAGGGATTATTATACCAACATAAATTTAATTGCTTTACAAGAAAAGTAATACTGCAACCCCCCTCTT
>JAPFCO010000060.1 GCA_026169505.1 Pseudogracilibacillus sp. | reverse complement strand
TGATCACGAAAATCTAATCTTAAAAATTTCGCTAGTAAAAAACCTAAGAGCAAGCCAAGAACGTTATGTAAGATGACAACGGAAAATATTAATAGACCAGTTCTAGCGATATTGTCTGTATTTACGGCTACTACCGCAGAAGCTGCGGCTACAATGCCAATAACAGAAATAAGTGGTAGTACTTTAACACTCTGTTCCACTTGTTTATGAAAAAATATCTGAACAACAATACCTAACGCAATCGGAATAAGTATAATTTGTACAATTGATAAAAACATATCTCCCGCAGAAACTGGTAACCATTTACTAGCAAAGAGTAAAGTTAAGGCTGGTGTTAAGAAGGGTGCTAGCAAAGTAGAAACAGTGGTAATGGTAACAGATAATGCAGTGTTTCCTTTCGCTAAAAATGTGATGACATTTGAAGCGGTTCCTCCAGGGCAACATCCTACTAAAATGACACCGACAGCAATCTCAGGAGGTAACTGAAATAAGTTGGCTAAACTAAAAGCTAATAACGGCATCATCGTATATTGTGCAAATACGCCGATTAATACACTTTTAGGCGCTTTTACAATCCCTTTAAAATCCTCTAATGACAATGTTAGCCCCATACCGAACATGATAATTCCAAGTACTAAAGAAATATGTGGAGCAATCCATGTAAATCCACTAGGAAAAACATATGCGAGGATAGCGAATGAGATAACCCAAACGACAAATGTACTTCCTGCAACATTACTAATTCGCTCTAATGTCTTCATTCAATCCCCCCCCTCGTACTATACTAAATAAAATGGCTTAATTGAAAAAAAGAGATTTTTTAACTTTAGCATGATACAAACACTCCTAGATTCTGTCGAAAAGGAGAAAATAACCTTCTTTCATTATGGTTTTTCACATGGAGTTTATTCATCTATACTTTTACCTATTTAATTTGCGTGCTATGCCATAAAGCTATTGGGAAGCTCTAAATATCCTTCAGATTCATGAAGATCCTTTTCCTTCACATCTGCCTTATCTAGCAATGTATTAGTACATTGAATTAGTATGATATTCCTCCTAGTATTCAGGTGTTTTTAACATCAAAAATTTATCCCATTAACTCTTCAAAGGTCTTGCTTTCAAATGCAAATATTATCAAAGTAAGTCTGATCTGAATGCATTTTTCATAAAAAAATATCAGCTTATAGGTTTAATAATAACGTAAAGATTAGACTCAGTAAACTGGAATGTTAAGAATATGTAAACTTCCTTATTTAGTCTAGATAAATAAGGAATAATCTGTTATGTTATTGATATCTAAAGTCAATATCGGTTTTCGTTATTAGTGAGGTGACAAAGTGGAAGATAAAGTATTGCGAAAACTTTTTCTTGGTTTTATTCACATACACATATTACACCATGCAAAAGAACACCCTATTTTCGGTGTATGGATGTTAGAAGAACTAAAGTTGCACGGCTATAGTATTAGCTCTGGTACACTCTATCCTATTCTACATTCAATGGAGTCTGATGGACTTCTAATCAGAGAAGATAGAAACGTGGAAGGGAAAATCCGAAAATATTACTCCATAACGGAAAAAGGAGATCTAGTCTTTAGTGAAGCTCAGAAAAAAGCTTATGAACTCTTTAAAGAAATCAAAGAGTAAAAGAGGAGATAACAATGAATCAAACTAAACCAACTAGGGGATTTAAATCACTTTTGGAGATATTCTTAGTTTCAACACGACTTGGATTGACCTCTTTTGGTGGACCAACAGCTCATTTAGGTTATTTTCATGAAGAATATGTACGTAGAAGGAAATGGATGGATGAAAAAAGTTATGCTGATTTAGTTGCTTTAGCGCAATTTTTACCGGGACCAGCCAGTAGCCAGGTGGGGATTGGTATAGGGGTTATGCGTGCAGGTGTACTAGGGGGAGTCATATCTTTTATTGGGTTTACATTACCTTCTGTTATTGCGCTTATCCTTTTTGCCTTACTGCTTACTGGGTTTGACATAGGTAATGCAGGATGGATACACGGATTAAAAATTGTCGCAGTAGCAGTGGTTGCACATGCCATAATGGGTATGGCAGAAAAATTAACCCCTGATTTAAAAAGAAAAGCTATTGCTTTATTTGCACTAATTGGTACGCTTATTTGGCAAACAGCTTTTACACAAGTGAGTGTCATTTTGTTAGCTGCACTCATTGGCTTCCTTCTATATAAACAACACGAAGAAAATGGAGATGTAAGTTCAAAATTTCCAATTGCTAAAAGTGTTTCAGCGATATGTCTCCTGCTGTTTTTTGGTTTGCTTTTCCTTTTACCGATTATCAAGGAGGCGACTGGTTCTTACTGGATTGCAATGTTCGATAGTTTTTATCGATCGGGCTCACTAGTTTTCGGTGGTGGTCATGTCGTTTTACCTTTATTAGAACAGGAACTTGTACCAACAGGTTGGATAAGTGAAGAAGCATTTTTAGCAGGGTATGGTGTTACTCAGGCAGTACCAGGTCCTTTATTTACTTTTGCTGCCTATTTAGGTACTGTTATGAAAGGATGGCAAGGTGGATTGATAGCAACGGTCGCAGTGTTTTTACCCGCATTCCTGCTTGTTCTTGGTGCATTGCCCTTTTGGGATAGTTTACGTAACAATTCTAAAATTAAAGGAGCGATAATGGGTGTAAATGCAGCAGTTGTGGGTATATTAATCTCGGCTTTTTATAACCCGATTTGGACAAGTTCCATTTTAGCGCCAATTGACTTTGCGTTAGCTGCGATTCTATTTAGTATGCTTGTCTATTGGAAACTACCACCTTGGGTTATTGTATTAACAGGGGCTTTTGGTGGGCTATTAATATCATTAATATAGTTTACATGTTAAAAGAGGAAGTGATTTTCAGTAAAATCACTTCCTCTTCTTTGTATGTTATTCCGCATGATTGAACCACTATTCTTAAAATATGCTTTAGAAGGTTTGGCATTAGATCTTGAACTTATTTCACTTTCATCTTGGATTATGGTCAATATTAAGCTCCTTCAATCATATCCCGTCTATTATAACCAAGGTATCCTATTACCATCAAAGCGATGCTAATCACAATTAATGTAATAAAAACTGAAGTATTAAAATCTTCCTTTAGAGATATTTACTCTTTTTACAATTTCATTTGTAGATGTTTTTTCAAAACCGCTTTGAATAAATCCCTTTATCGCTACGCTAATAATTAGCTCTTGTTTTTTTGAATTTAAGTTAATGAAAAAGTCTTATTGATATTATATTAGATGGAAGATACATTTTATGTAAGTAATGGATGCACTCAAGGTCGAATCCAACAGCTAACCTTGTATGTTGATTGAGGGAGTAAGTGATTCTAGACTTCAAAAACCATTGAAAAAACGCTCTTTTCAGGGGGTGTTTACGTTCTTGTCATTGCATATATAAGCAAATAGTTATATACTTATTTAGAAAAAACAAGGAGGAACGAATATGCTACAAACAGTGATTGAAATGGATAAAGCTGCGAATGTTTTAAAACTACTTGGCGACAAAACGCGACTGACAATGCTGAAATTAATGGATGATCATGCTTGTTGTGTATGTGAGTTTGTAGAAATATTTCAATTCAGTCAACCAGCAATCAGTCAACATTTGCGTAAACTAAAAGATTTAGGATTAGTCGAGGAGGAAAGAAGAGGGCAATGGATTTTTTACTCGATCAATAAAGATAGTGAATATTATTCCTTTATTAAAGGTATTCTTGATCAATTACCAAGTCAAGACGATAAAATAAAAGAATTAGATGAAAAAGGTACACGAATTTCTTGTTGTTAAATCGGAGGTATTATTTTGTCAACAACGCTTATTCTCGCAATTTTAATTTTTGTAGCAACTCTAGTCTTCGTAATTTGGCAACCAAGAGGTTTAAACATTGGCTGGTCTGCAATGGGCGGAGCAGTTATTGCTTTATTAGTGGGAGTCGTAGGGTTTAGTGATGTAATTGAAGTAACAGAAATTGTATGGAATGCAACCCTTGCCTTTGTTGCTATTATTCTTATTTCTTTAATATTAGATGAGATAGGATTATTTGAATGGGCTGCTTTACATATGGCACGATTTGCAAAGGGCAATGGAATAAAAATGTTTGTCTATATCAGTATATTAGGTGCAATTGTTGCCGCCTTATTTGCGAATGATGGTGCAGCATTGATTCTAACACCAATCGTACTTGCAATGGTGCGTAATTTGAATTTCAAAGAAACAATGATTTTTCCGTTTATTATGGCGAGTGGATTTATTGCTGATACAACTTCATTACCATTCATTGTAAGTAATTTAGTAAACATTGTGTCTGCAGACTTCTTTGGTATTGGATTTGTTGAGTATGCTTCACGAATGGTTATACCAAACCTGTTTTCATTAGTTGCAACCATTTCGGTACTACTGATTTATTTTAGAAAAAGCATCCCAAAATCGTATGATGTATCTAAATTAAGTGAACCTAAAGATGCAATTAAAGATTATAAAATGTTTCGTCTATCATGGTATGTCCTTGGATTATTAGTAATTGGATACTTTACGAGCGAATTTATCAACGTACCGGTTTCAATTATTGCAGGAATCATTGCTATATTCTTTATCATTATGGGGAGACAAAGTCAGTCAGTGAATACGAAAAAGGCTATTAAGGGAGCGCCGTGGGATATTGTGTTCTTTTCCCTTGGAATGTATGTAGTGGTATATGGGTTAGGAAATGCTGGGCTTACATCTGCATTAGCAAGTGTCATTCAAATTTTCGCCGATGAAGGCTTGTTTGTTGCTACAATTGGAATGGGGTTCATTGCTGCTTTTCTATCATCGATTATGAATAATATGCCAACGGTCATGATTGATGCTTTAGCAATTGCTGAAACAAATACTTCTGGTGTATTAAGAGAAGCACTTGTTTACGCCAACATTGTCGGATCAGACTTAGGTCCAAAAATCACACCGATTGGTTCTTTGGCAACTTTAGTATGGCTACATGTATTATCTCAAAAAGGTATTAAGATTTCTTGGGGAACTTATTTCAAAACGGGGATTGTCTTAACGATACCAATTCTTTTTATTACGTTAATAGGCTTATATGTAACATTGATTCTATTCTAGAAAAGGGGTATTTATATGGTTAAAAAAACGATTTATTTTTTATGTACTGGTAACTCTTGCAGAAGCCAAATGGCAGAAGGCTGGGCAAAAAAACTTCTTGGGGATGAATGGGAAGTCAGAAGTGCTGGAATTGAGGCACATGGTTTGAACCCAAATGCTGTCAAAGCAATGACAGAAGTAGAGATTGATATCTCTAACCAAGAATCAGAGCTGATTGATAATGAGTATCTCAATCATGCGACGTTAGCAGTAACCCTTTGCGGTGATGCTGCTGATCGTTGCCCAATGACACCCTCGCATGTAAGAAGAGAACATTGGGGATTTGATGATCCTGCAAAAGTAGAGGGAACAGATGAAGAAAAATGGGCAGTTTTCCAGCGTGTTCGTGATAAAATTGGAGAACGAATTAAACAATTTTCTGAAACAGGTGAATGAACAAAAGGTAAGCCATAAGAAGAACTTACAGCTTACTTTCCGTTCAGTCTTCCGTGATATAAACAGATTTGGCCTTTTTACTACCAACAATAAGATCCTCATCTGTCAGTTTATTTAAAATATCAAAATCATAGCCTTTCCAACTTTTTCTAAATTCCCCCAACAATTTTAGTTCCATATCTTCCCAAGATGTTACATATAAG
>JAPFCO010000489.1 GCA_026169505.1 Pseudogracilibacillus sp. | reverse complement strand
GAAGGGTTTGTCCAGCCGCTTTGCCAATCTCGGGTAACTTTTTGGGGCCAAATATAATTAAAGCTAAAACGATAATAAGAATTAAGCTAGGTAGACCTATGTTTGCTATTCCCATTTTGAACACCTTCTTCTTCAAGTAAGATCACACGGGTAGTTTAACCGAAATATCGTCGTCCTATCCATTTAAGATTATTATCGTTACGTATTGAAGCAATAAATAGTTTTTTAAGTCGTATAAGACTTACTATGTGCTTTTGCTAACATGCCACCCTCTGCAAGATATTTCTCTATTCCTTCTGCTGCCCGGTATGCGAGTGCCCCAATAGTAGCTGTCGGATGGTGTCCTGCAAATTGAGGGAATGCCGAACCACCTACAACAAAAAGATTTTCCATGTCCCACATTTGTAAGTAATTATTAACTGCAGATGTCTTAGGGTTTTCACCCATTATGACGCCACCAGCATAATGTCCACCTTGATAGATATGATCAAATTCATCTGGAATTTCATCTTCATCGACAATATCTGCACCCATTTCCGTCATAATTTTTTTACATTTATCAATGCCAAATTTCGCAATATTACGGTCTTGATCCGTATATTTATTCGTAACACGTAGCAAAGGGTCACCAAAATCATCTTTATACGTTGGGTCAAGATCCAAATAATTATGCCACCAGGACATGGTAGCTGGCGTGTACCATATTTGGAGATTTCGATGAGCATAATGGATAGAGTTCTTCTTAAATTCCCGCCCCCAACTAGGTGTATCTTTGGGGACGTGGTTACTCGCAATGGCTCCATCCCCATACTGCCTTAATTCGATGCCACCACCATTAATAAAGTCCAAGTCTGTATGGTCGAAATTATCTCCGGCGAAATCGCTCATCGTTCCACCAAGGGCACCCGCACCCATATAGAGATTGAACTTCTTCTTATCAAAAAATCCTCTTGTACCTAAGAAGGTAATATTAAATTGACCATTAAAGTTTCGTCCAATGACTCCTTCGCGTGTTTTTGGATCATAAGGTTCGCCAATTTCTGAGAGCATTAATAATCGATTATTTGAAAATGTAAATGCACCAAGAGCAACGACATCAGCAGGCTGTTCATATTCCTCGCCTGTACGTGTATCAACATACAGTACCCCAGTTGCTTTTCCATTTTTATGTAATACTCTCCGTACGTATGCATCATTTCTTAATTCGAAGTTGCCTGTCTTTAAAGCGGTGGGAATGACGGTAACAAGCGCATCGGATTTCGCGCCAAAGTCACACCCATATTGTGTACAAAAAGCACAATACTGACATTGATTTATTACTTCTCCGTCTGGATTTTCATATCGCTCGGAGACATTGCACGAAGCAACTTGGTACGGATGATATCCTAAATTACTTGTTGCTTCTTTAAATAACTTTATTGGTGGCGTATCCTTTAATGGAGGATTTGGATAATCATTGGAACGCGGAGGGCCAAGTGGATCCTTTTCACCCGATGTACCAGCTGTTTTTTCCCAGCGATCATAATACTTTTCCATTTCATCATACGAAATGCCCCAATCTTGAATTGTCATACCATCTGGAATTTTATCTTCCCCATATCGCTCTACCGTTTTACTATATATTTCAAAATCATATGGTAACCAACGATAAGTCGCCCCAGCCCAATGGACACTCCCACCACCTGAATTTGTGCCAGTCATCATCTCATCCCTTGTTCTTACTGGTAAAGCATTCTCGTCTAACGTATTTCGAGAAGTAATTGTTTCATGAGATAAATTTTGCATCATATCAAATCGATTCGTAAACCGTAATTCATCTTTCACACCTACGTAATCTTTAACTTCTCTATGTTCACCTCGTTCTAATGCGACTACTTTTTTTCCGGCTTTCGCAAGTTCAGCTGCCATCACACCGCCAGCCCAACTTGTACCAACAACTACAACATCTACTTTATCGAGCTTAATTGCCATATTATATACCCACCATTCCTTCCATTCCTTGCATCATTTATCCTTGATAATCTTTTAAACTAACTGGTTCCATTACAATGAAATTCTCATCTTCAATTTCATTAATATACGCCATCCGTGGCCCAGGATATTCCTTCATTTTCCAACCCATCATATCGACATTTCCACCATAAGCAGGATCAGCATAAGCGCCTTCAATCGTCATTTGTAAAAGAAAATTGAAAAAAGTTAACGCGGCTACTCCAGTCATATCGACCTCGTCATTTTCAAATGCTTGCAGAATTTCGATTTGTTGTTCTTCTTCCAGATTAATAAATTTATCTTTGAATTTTTCCTGACTTACTTGTTCCATTTTCCTCAGACCTTGAATAAAAATATCGCCCCGATTAAGTCTTGATTGATACCTGGGGGTTGGGGTTGGTGCTTTTGTAGAGGTGTTAGGTCCAGATTTATCTTGTCTACTATCTTTTTGTTGATAATCTTGCGTTTGTTGATTTTGCCAAAATGGATCCCTCATATATTCCTTCGCATTCGTACCCCATGATCCCGCAAGTTGCTTATCAATAAAATAAGGAACACCTAATTCAATAGCGCCTGGACCGTTATCATCTTCAGGTAAGATACGTTCTGTAGCTACTGATAAAACATCAAAGTCTTCCTTACGACTAAAAAACACCCGAGCATTTTGTAAAATAGCTAGATCATCTGTTTTTTTTGTTTCAGTTTGTGTCTTTGTTGCAAATTGATTGGTCACTAATCCACCAAGGATGGATCCACCTACAACACCACCGGCAACCATTCCAGTATTTTTAAGAAACTTTCGCCTACTTAATATGTCTTTTTCCTTATTGTCATCCGCCATATTCCGCTCCTCCAATCTGTATCTTTATATCGCTTATTGTTTCCAGAGTTGTCCATTTATATGTATTAGTTCTTGTGGAGAAGTTAAATAAGGTGTAAGGGATATGTAAGAATGAATCATTACTAAATCAATATTGGAAAAATTCAACTGATATTACTTCTCCTTCTATGTTATACTTAGCAAATAAATTTAGAGTGTAATATACTTTTTAAATAGTGCATAAGAAATAATCTTTAAAAGCAAATCATAAAGGCAGTGAAATAAATGACTATAAAAAAACGCTTAGTACTATCGAATATAGCTATGATTGTCATTCCGGTGTTAGCTTTTTTTCTCATGGAAATAATAATGGGGTATATTTTCTTTGTTTTATTTAATGGAAGGACAGATGATAATCAATTAAATTTATTTTTATTGTTGCGATTTGTTAGTGTATTGGTTGTGCTTATTATTACAAATGGACTGTTAACCTTTTTTGTTGCAAGAAGCATTATTAAACCAATTCAACAATTAGCGGCTGCTGCAAAAGAGATTGAAAAGGGAAATCTTCATTCTGCTGTTACTATAAAGGGGCAAGATGAGATTAGTCAATTAGCAACATCTTTTGAGGCGATGCGTAAGAAGTTACAAGCGACAGAAGCATTAAATGTACAGTATGAAACAAACCGAAAAGAATTGATCACGAATATCTCCCACGACTTAAAGACACCTATCACTTCGATCAAGGGATATGTTGATGGTATTCGTGACGGGGTAGCTAATACACCAGAAAAAACGGATAAATATATGGAGACAATATCAATTAAAGCAAATGAGCTTGATCATTTAATTGATGAGTTATTTATGTATTCTAAACTTAATTTACAAAATGCCCCATATTATTATGAAAAAATAGATCTTAAAGAATACTTACAAGATTATTTAGAAGAGTTACGTTTTGATATGGAAGAACGAGGCGGATCTGTTCGTTTACATGTAGAAAACTCAGATCATTATTTCGTACATGTGGATCGGGAAAAGTTTAATCGGGTCATAACAAATGTAATTGAAAATAGTTTGAAGTATATGGATAAAGATAAACAAGCAATTGATTTGATGCTCACAGATGAACAAGAGTACGTTACTTTACAAATAAAAGATAATGGAAGTGGGATTAACCAAGATTTATTGACCCATATTTTTGAGCAGTTTTATCGTACGGATGCCTCAAGGAATTCTGCAACAGGTGGTAGCGGAATTGGTTTATCAATTGTAAAACAAATTGTAGATGGGCATGGTGGCAACGTTTGGGCTGAAAGTGAAGTAGGAATTGGCACAAGCGTATTTGTTGTCCTCCCTAAAGCAGGTGAAGAAATATGAAGAAAATACTAATTATCGAAGATGAAAAAAGTATTGCAGAATTAGAAAGGGATTATCTTGAAGTAAATGGATTTGAGACCGAGATTGCATTTACAGGAGAAGATGGATTAATAAAAGCAACAACAAAAGAATATGATCTAATTTTACTAGATTTAATGTTGCCGGGTATGGATGGATTCGAGTTATGTAAGCAAATTCGGCAAGTAAAAGATATTCCTATTTTAATGGTTACGGCAAGAAAAGAAGATATCGATATGATTCGAGGGTTTGATCGTGGTGCGGATGATTATATTGCCAAACCTTTTAATCCGAATGAGTTAGTAGCCCGTGTGAAAGCTCATCTTACTAGATATGATCGTTTGGTAAATAAAAGTCATTCCAAGAAGGAGATTCGTGTACAAGGATTATATATTGACGAATCATCTCGCCAAATCTTTATCAACGGAGAGGAAAAGCAATTTACTGCTAAAGAATTTGATTTACTTACTTTTTTAGCGTCCAATCCAAACCAAGTGTTTAGTAAAGATCATTTATTTGAGCGGATTTGGGGAATTGATGCTTTTGGCGATATATCTACTGTCACGGTTCATGTGCGAAAAATTAGAGAAAAAATAGAAATGAATCCATCGACACCAATATTTATTGAAACTGTTTGGGGTGTTGGTTATCGATTTAAAGAATTTGGCTAAGAAGTCCTTTGTCAGGGCTTCTTTTTTTGTGTCAAATGTATCAGTTGAATCACAATTTATTTAATATTTATTTAAGAATTTACTAAGAGTTTATTAAGAAAGAAGTTGTAATCTGTAAATAATGTTTCAAAGAAATGATTTAGGAGTTGTAAAAATGACGAAACAAAAGGTATCAACAGCAAACCGAATTGGTAGGATGATCTATTTTTTTCTATTATCCTTGTTTTTATTATCGATTGTACTCCAATTCTTTTTTACAGGTTTAGCAGTATTTGTCCATCCAGAAAATTGGATCAAACATACAATGTTTGTTCATATTTTTGGATTTAATATTCCAATCTTTCTCTTTTTGTTTGCCTATGTTGGACGATTCCCTCGCTGGGCCTATTGGGATGTTTTTGGATTGTTGCTCGGGATTTTTGGTATGTATTTTACCGCAAATATAACGGTCAAGATTCCGTGGATTGGGGCGCTGCATCCAATCATTGCTATTATCTTATTTCTTATTGCATATCAAGCACTAAAGAGAACCGTGTTTTTATTATGGAATAAACAGAAGGGAGAAAATTAAATTGCGTACATTTATTGCTATTGTCGTTGGTCTCATCGGTGGATTCGTATTAGGAATAGCACTTTCAAGTATGATTGGAATTATTAGCATGACTTTTTTTCATGAACCAATGGGGATTAAGTTTTTATCGTATTATAGTGCTATTATATGTGCTATTATCGTGCCCGTATTGGATTATCAAAGTAGAAAAAGCTAGTTTACAGGAATAAAGATACTATCTTTATAAGTAAAATCAGATCGATTAAAGTAAAAGAAGTTTTATTACCTACTCATTTACGAAAGTTCATACAGCCCTTATTTTGAAATATGGTATACTATATAGTAGTATTTCTAATCAAAGAGAGGATTTTGAATAGATGAGTAAAACCGTTGTATTAGCTGAGAAACCTTCAGTAGGCCGTGACCTTGCACGTGTATTAAATTGCACGAAGAAAGGGAATGGTTTTTTAGAAGGCCAAAAATATATTGTCACATGGGCTTTAGGTCATTTAGTGACATTAGCAACACCAGATATGTATGATGATAAATATAAAACATGGCGAATGGAAGATTTGCCAATGGTGCCGAATCACCTCAGAACTGTCGTTATTTCAAAAACCGGGAAGCAATATAATACGGTGAAAAGCCAGTTGAATCGGAAAGATGTCAATGAAATCATTATTGCAACAGATGCCGGGAGAGAAGGAGAACTTGTTGCTCGTTGGATTATTGATAAAGCACGTGTAAATAAGCCAATTAAACGTCTATGGATTTCATCTGTCACAGATAAGGCCATTCAAGACGGCTTTAAAAAATTACAACCAGGAAAGAAATATGAAAATTTATATGCTTCTGCGGTAGCACGATCTGAAGCGGATTGGTATGTTGGATTGAATGCAACGCGAGCGCTCACGACTAAATTTAATGCGCAATTGTCATCTGGACGTGTGCAAACACCAACATTAGGGATGATTGCAGCACGTGAGGAGGAAATTCGCTCTTTTAGGTCGCAAACTTTTTACCGATTAGAAGCAAAGCAAGCGGGAGTTATTTTTGCATGGCAAGACGGAAAAAACCAAAGTCGTTTATTCGACCGAGAGAAAGCGGAGCAATTATTAAAACAATTAAAAGGGAAACAGGCGACTGTACAAAAATTGGAGAAAACAAAAAAGAAGCAGTTTGCACCACAGCTGTACGATTTAACGGAACTACAGCAGGATGCAAACCGAATTTTTGGCTTTTCCGGAAAACAGACATTATCAGCGATGCAGAATTTATATGAACGTCATAAACTACTAACGTATCCTAGAACAGACTCTCGTGTTATTACGACTGATATTGTACCAACATTGAAAGATCGTTTGGATGCTTGTGGTGTAGATGAATATGCATCAATTGCAAATAAGCTAATGAAAAAAGAGTTTCGTTTACCTAAATCTGTTGTCAATGATCAGCAAGTGACAGATCACCATGCGATTATTCCAACAGAAGAACATGCTAATTTATCTGAACTTGCAAGTAATGAACGTAAAATTTATGATTTAGTCATTACACGATTTCTTGCAGTGTTATCAGATCCGTATGAATATGAAGAAGTAAAAGTTACGTTGCATATAGATGGAGAAACATTTAGTGCAAAAGGTCAGACAGTTATTAAATTAGGATGGCGAGAACTGACTCGTCGTACCGATAAAACGAATGAGTTACCTACGTACAAGGAAAATGATGTATTGTCTAACGTAACTATATCGATCATAGAAGGAGAAACAAAGCCACCAGAACGTCTAACAGAAGGTGCATTATTAAAAGCGATGGAAAATCCGACGAAATATATGGCTGCAGATGAAAAACATTTAGCCAAGACCCTTCATGAAGTTGGCGGTATTGGAACTGTTGCAACACGAGCAGATATTATTGATAAGTTAATCAATGGTCAATATATGGAAATTAGAGGTAAATATATTTATTTAACACAGACAGGTAAACAGTTGTTAGATTTAGCACCTGAAGATTTACGTTCCCCTGCATTAACGGCAGAATGGGAAAAGAAATTAGTCGAGATTGAACAAGGAAAGTTAGATAAACAGACGTTTATTACAGAAATTAAAGCATACACGAATAAAATTGTTCACGACATCAAACAAATGGATGCAACGTTTAAACATGATAATGTTACAGGAACAAAATGTCCTAAATGTGAAGATTTAATGTTAGAAATAGAAAACCGTCAAGGGAAGTTTCTACGCTGTAAAAATCGTTCGTGTAATCAACGAAAAAACATTTATAAGAACACGAATGCACGCTGTCCAAATTGTAAAAAGAAATTAAAGTTATATGGTGAAGGAGAAGGTCAAACTTTCACATGTACTTGTGGGCACCGCGAAAAACTAGCTACTTTTCAAAAACGTCGTAAAAAACATCAAAATTCACGT
>JAPFCO010000445.1 GCA_026169505.1 Pseudogracilibacillus sp. | reverse complement strand
GTTGATCGTGCATTAAAAGTGGCAGATGAAGCGATGTATGAAAAAGGGATCCGCGGATTTTTAAAGCGTGATGAACAAGGTTTTGTATTAACATTTGCAAAGTCGAAGGAGATTTTATTTGAAGGTGTATTTTATAAGGAAATCGGAACAGACTTTAATAATGGGATATTTAAATATATATGTGGTGGAACAAGCCACCAAGTGAAAGTATTCGAAGAGCGTGTAATGGAAGATATAAAAGATCCACCAAATATTAATTTTAAAAAATAAATCTTTTTTTAAGAGGCTGCTCAAAAAAGTCAGCAAGCTTACATTTTATGATTGTTAAATTCGCATCCTGACTATACTTCGCTTTCCATGGGAGTCTTCGTATAGTTAGGATGCTTTGTTTCGTTATTGTCTAGTATTATAATTTAATAAAGTATTTCAGTGATTTCGTTTTTAAAAGGAGCTTTTCTTATGAAAGCTCCTTTTTTGGGGTGCGCGTATTTCAGCAGACTATCTTTCATAAAATAGCTATGCAAGAGGAAAAGGAATAAGCGAGGTTTCTAGAGCGTGCGACTTATATTAATGAAAAGTAGGTGAAAAGAGATGACACGAAAGAAACTTAGAGAGCTAGGTATTTCGATTGGCAAAATGCGAGCTGGAACAAAGAACTGTATTACGGATGTGCCGGGTGTGCGTGTGGGGCATGAAACACTTTATTATGCTCTACAAGATGATGAATGTGTCCGTACAGGTGTGACAGCTGTTTTACCACATGGGGGTAATTTGTTTCGTCACAAGGTCGCTGCGGCAAGCTATGTGCTGAATGGTTTTGGAAAAACAACAGGACTGGTGCAATTAGATGAGCTTGGTAGATTAGAATCACCAATCATGTTAACAAATACGTTTGGGGTTCCTGCTATCACACAAGGTACGTTGGAGTATCTTGTGGAAGAGAACCCGGAAATTGGGGATACGACGGGAACAATCAATATAGTTGCCGGTGAGTGCAATGATAGTTATTTAAATGCGATTAGAACTTTTTCTATGCAGCCGAAACATGCACGTGAAGCAATTAGGAAGGCAACGAGTAACCGGGTAGAGGAAGGAGCAGTTGGCGCAGGGACAGGAATGGTTTGCTTTGATTATAAAGGTGGTATTGGCTGTTCGTCGCGGTTGATTGGTGAAACATATGTCATTGGATGCCTTGTCTTGAGCAATTTTGGAAAGCAGGAAGATTTACTGCAACATAAAATCTTCTCTCACCAAGGCCGGCAGGTAGATGAGCAATTTAACGTTGACTCAGACGGATCGATTATGATTGTACTGGCAACAAATGCACCTCTAAACGAGCGTCAGTTAAAGCGAATAGCTAAACGGGCAGGTGTTGGTCTAGGAAAAGCCGGCAGTCATATTGCCCATGGTAGTGGTGATATTGTCATTGCTTTTTCTACGGCACAAACCTTTCCGCATCATAATGATGAAACAAAGGAGAAAGTTGTTCAATTGCTTGATGATCAGGCGACCATGAATAAACTGTTTCGAGGTGAAGCTGAAGTAACAGAGGAGGCTATTTTTAATTCTTTGACGATGGCGACAACAACATGGGGAAGAAAGGGAAGGCAAGTCAATGAACTGCCTTATGATCTCTTTTTAGACGGAGCGATAAAGGATGAGAGAAATACAAGATAGACAGTTAGATGGTCAAAGCGAAAATACGATGAAATCATTCAATCAGTATAGTAAGAAAGAAACCAGGCTAGTGGTGGTTGTTAATATTATCCCTGTTACTGTGAACGGAACCGCAAGAGGGAGCTGTATAGACGTTGTTGGTATATCATTTTCTTTCCGTTCCAGCTGATCCGCCATTTGTTCTGAACGGCTTATTTTACGGAAGAAATTTCTGAAATTTCTGAAATGCGGCTGAAAGAATCCCGATTGTAACATGTACATACAGGCACCTATCAACGTCAGCAGTAATGAAAATGCAAACATAGTGTCCCAAAATGGGAGTAAATTGAAAGAAAAACTGATCAACAATGTAATGATAAAGAAACTACTTGAAATGCATATAGTCAGCAAAAGTGTTTGATTTCTCATAGCGTACTTCCTTTCTGATTTATTCCTTATACTGTATGCATCTCGCATTAAAATTACCCTAACTATTTCCACAGGTACGAACAAACCATTCAGCATGTAAAGGCAATTAAATTTGTCCTAAATCTCTTGACAGTTTCATAGACTAATATGGGACTGGCATTTATGGATACATATTTTAAGGCATCTTAAAATGACTTTCATAAATTTTTCTGCACGAATAAAAGTAGGGGGGAATTAGTTGTGAGAAAGATATTGCTGTTGTTATTATCAATTGTTTTTCTAATCTTTGTCGCTGCTTGCGGTTTTGAAGATGATGCGGATGAAAAGGTTGAAACGAATGATACTGCTGAAGAAAATGAAGAGGAAAGTACAGACGAAGGT
>JAPFCO010000235.1 GCA_026169505.1 Pseudogracilibacillus sp. | reverse complement strand
TTCCTATTATATATGATAACGCTTTCTATTGTCGAGCGAACGCTCAATCGTTTTGTTAAATTATAAATAATTTGGTTAAAAATAGAGGTTGTCAATCTCTGGTCGAATCAAGGATAGAAACAAGTTTATTACATTGGAATTAGCATACATATGTAGACTGGATGAAGAAACAAGTCTCAGCAAAACAAATGCTAAGCCTGTTTGATTGTTATTTTAATATTCTTTCATTATACTTAAAGCGTAGTATTTCAATGTGATTATTATGGCTTTATTATATTAGGAGGATTATTTATGGAACAGGTACCTATGTTTATATCGACTGAATGGTTGGAGCAACACTTGGATGATCCGAACTTGCGATTACTCGATGCAACTACATTTTTAAAAAACCCAGATGGTGATGGCTATTATGATGTTTGGTCTGGGAAAGAAGCATATGAAAAAGGACATATCCCTGGCGCTGTTTTTGCTGACCTGCACGGCGAACTTTCTGACCAAGAATCGGAATTCGCATTTACCCACCCATCACGCAAGCAATTTGTCGAAAAAATTAGCGAACTTGGAGTCGGTGAAGGAACGTATGTCGTAGTGTATGACCAAGGGGCCGTTGTTAACAGTCCAGAAGTCATCGCATCAGATTGGGCAAGCCGTCTAGCATGGCAACTCAAGTATGAAGGGTTTGACAATATTGCTATTTTAGATGGGGGCTTCCCGAAATGGCGAGCAGAAGGACGTTCGGTCACAACTGAACCTGGTTCATATCCAAAAGGAAGCTTTACTGGGGAAAGAAATCCAGCATTATTTGTGGATAAAGATGATGTTTTCAAAGCTATTGACGATGAAAACACTATCATTATTGATAGTTTAGCAGAGGCTAACTTTACCGGTGAAGTGAACACGTATGGCAGACCTGGACATATTCCTGGAGGTGTCAATGTTTTCTTTGGTTCTTTATCAGACCCGAAAACACAAGAACTTTATAACGACGATATACTACGAGAAAAATTTGATGCTATCGGCGCGCTTGACCCAAATAAAAAGGTCATTACTTACTGTGGTAGCGCTATTGCTGCAACTTGGCACTCGATGGTTTTAAATAAGCTCGGACAGAAAAATGTTGCTGTTTATGATGGATCATTAACCGAATGGGCAAAGGACCCAGATCTTCCTCTTACAACAGAATAAAACAGATAAAAACAAGCGTGTACCTCAAACAATTGATGTTGGTAAGTATCACGCTTGTTTTTTCACATGTTAAGGTTATTCCAGCTTCTTTTATGAAAGCTATTGTCGTATTAATTTGTTACCTTTTCAATCAAATGATATGCGGCAATAACACTGCATAATTTCCTTAGACTGTGTAATAAGCGTTGAGTTGTTTTTTGCTTCAGACCGTTCTCTCCGTGGCACCTCTTCAACCTCCGACGCACAGATATTGCGTGAGAATGGTCCCGCGTTACGTTCGCGCACTTTTTCGAGCGTGAGCGTTACGTAAGAGTGATCTTGCGTTACCTTCGCACACTTTTTCGAGCGCGAGCGTTACGTGAGAATGGTCTTGCGTTATCTTCGCACAC
>JAPFCO010000363.1 GCA_026169505.1 Pseudogracilibacillus sp. | reverse complement strand
GTTACTGTAAGAGCACTTACTGCTGTAAAAATAATATCAATAAAAGGAACTATTTTTCCTCCTTGATATGAGACTGGTAAGGATAAAATAATCGACGATCCAATGATTGTAATAAGATAAAATAATAAAAGTAATTGTGAAGGTGATAAACGATGAATCCAATAGGGAAATGGATGTTTATCCAGCATAAGTAAGACTCCTCTACATATAAGACGATATATTTTTATAATTAATAAAACAAACCTACATATGATAAATCAATTTCACCATGCGAATTTACTGCTGTACAGCTATACATGTAGTTTCGTTTTACACTCGCTGTAGGTTGATTAAATCAATTCCTGTAATACTTTGTAATCGTGCATACGTTGTTGTCGGTTTTTCATCTGCTTGAACTAAAAGAAATAACTCAACAATATGTGTCCCGTCTTCTTCATCTTTTATATTCATTTTAGTTATCTGGTGAAACTCCTCTTCCATTTTATCAATCACACTTGAAATTTGCTGCCTATTTTTTATCGTAAGATAGACATGATTTTCAATGTAACGTAACTTTTTGAATTGAAATCGGAAAATAAAGGCGGGAACTAACTTCACACTAATTAATAATAATGATACTCCAATAATTGCTTCAATATAAAAACCCGCTCCAACCGCCACTCCAATTCCAGCAGCACCCCAAACAATTGCCGCAGTAGTTAAACCTGAAATCGTATCATCTCCACGGCGTAAAATAACACCTGCACCTAAGAAACCAACTCCAGAAATAATTTGTGCAGCTAAACGTAATGGATCCATTCGAATGTCTAAGAAGTCCGATCCAGGTAATAGATATGCAGTTTGAATCGATACGATCGTTAATAAACAACTAACTATTGAAATAACAAGGATTGTTTTTAAACCTAATGATTTACGTTTTAATTCTCGCTCCAAACCGATCATTAAACCTAAAACGGCCGCAACAATTAATCTTACTAACATTTCCCATTCAACGTTAGCGATAATCTCTGACATATGATTACCTCCAATTACAAATAAAGATTATGAACATCTATGCATCACTCATGTCCACAATCTTTTAAATTGATTCTTTAAATTTTTTCAATAATGATTCCCCTTGATATCCTTGCTCTAAAATTTCTTGTAAGAGCTCTTCAATACGGCTTTTTCGATGATCAACAACATGACCTTGAAAAATAATATTTATCTTCCCTTCACTTATTTTATTGATACTAACAATTTCTGTGATAAAAAATGCAGGATCATTTTCTTCACGGGTTATTTTTACTTGTATAATTAGTTCTTGCATCGTCTCGATCGATTCAAAATACGATTCATATGACGCATCAATAAATGCTTCAATTAACCAACCTATTTCATCTTCTCGATTGATAACAAGTCCTTCCAATAATGGAATAACTTTTGCACGAATTTCCTTTTCTTCATTTTCAACTATTTTTAATCCTTTCAATTTAAATGTTTTCAACTTACCATCTCCTCCCAAGAGAATACCTATTATTAACGGTATGGTATTTTCCCTTTCTTGTCAATATAGAAAAGAGTAAGTATCCAAATTTTACAAAAAATAATTAATCAAATAATAGATGATTCAGTGAAACTATAAAATGATGCTGTTTTCCAACTAATTTAATTTTTTTCTAGATTAGTGAATTTCATCATTCGGATTTAGCGCCACATCACTACAACATGTAGCTGATTTGGGTAATTATGAAATTCACTCAGATGTTTCAATTGTATCTTTCATTATTATTCCGTGTTACCGAATATCTTAATGTGAAAATTGATCCATAAGCAATAATCATGGATGAAAACCTAAGTAAAACAACTTCAAGGAAAAGATAAATACAATGTATAAATTATCAATTTTACCTCATTCTATATATTGATTAAAGAATCCAGAAAAGTGGTGTTCATATGAGACGAAAACATTGGATATTTCCGTTGATCGGTGTGGTGTTACTAATGTTCATAACTGGTTGTATGAAGCAAGATCCCACATACGAACCAACTAATAATCAACCATTAAATTTAACTAAATTATCAACAAAAGGAATTACAGACCAGCAACCAGCTGACGAAGCGAAACAATTTTTAAGTCATTATGAGGAAGTGTCGGGTGTGCGTGCCGTTAATCATAATGGAAAAATAATGGTCGCCATCGAGATTGACCAAGATGATCGATTTTCATTGCAAAACATTGAAAGCAAATTACAAAAGGAATTAAAACAAAAATTTTCTAATATGGAAGTAGATGTATCGACAGATCAAAAAATATTATTTGAATTGGAAAAGCTTGAAAATGAAATCACTAACGAATCTATTTCTAAAAAGGAAGTCAACAAACGAATGAAGAAGCTACGCAAATTAATGAAAGAACAAACATAAAGAGGGAAGAATCTATGGTTGATAAACAGAAAAAGAACTTAAACCCTAAAGCACAACAATATCAGGAACTACAAATGAAAAAGGAAATTAAACGGCCAATTATACGAAATTGTTTGAAGGCATTCCTAGTTGGTGGCTTTATCTGTTTCATTGGTCAATGCATAGCTACTTTTTATATGTATTTTTTTGACTTCACGGAACAGACGGTTGGTAATCCTACAATCGCAACACTCATCATTATTACGATGTTCCTGACTGGGTTTGGCATCTATGACCATATCGGTCAATTCGCTGGAGCCGGTACTGCCGTTCCTATTACTGGATTTGCAAATGCTGTCATTTCATCAGCAATTGAACATAGAACAGAGGGCTATATTTTAGGAGTTGGAACAAACATGCTGAAATTAGCCGGACCAGTCATTGTATACGGAGTCTTTTCAGCGTTTATTATCGCTTTAATTAAAACCGTTATCACTCAGTTCCTTGGTGGATAAGACTTTATATATAATATATAAGGACTTAGTTTGAGATCCGGTTTCCATCGCAAAGATATATATGTTTTTAATTAAGCATATCAAATAGAGAGGTGACATCATTGTTAATTGGACATAGTACGTGGGAATTTAAAAATAAACCAATCATTGTTACTACTGGAGTTATTGGAGGTCCTTTTGAAGCAAATGGGAAAATAGCGGCGGACTTTGATATCCTTCATAGCGATTTATGGTTACAACAAGCCTCTTTCGAACAAGCACAACAAAAGTTGATGGAAGAAGCAGCACAACTTGCTATGGATAAAGCAAATATCAGTAAGGGTCATGTACAATTTTTTATTAGCGGAGATTTAATTAATCAAATTACTCCAACTACATTTGCAGCCAAAACGATTGGTGTCCCCTACTTCGGTTTATTTAGTGCTTGTGCAACTTCAGTAGAGAGTTTGGCATTAGCCGCTTCTATTGTAAATAATAATGGTGCAAATTATATTTTGAGTGGTACTGCTAGTCACAATGCCGCAGCAGAAAGACAATTTCGTTACCCTACAGAATATGGCGGGCAAAAACCTCCAACCGCTCAATGGACCGTAACTGGAGCTGGCTGTGCTTTAATTGGACAAGCCGATACAGGTCCCGCTATTACAAGTGCCACAATCGGTAAAGTTGTTGATATGGGACTAACAGATCCTTTTAATATGGGTGGAGCAATGGCACCGGCTGCTGCTGATACAATTATCCGCCATTTGCATGATCGTAAAGTAGATGCATCATATTATGATTTAATCGTAACTGGCGATTTAGGACGAATCGGACATGCAGCATCCTTCGATTTGCTCCAACAGCAAGAAATAGCTATTCAAGAGGACCAGTTTGTTGATTGCGGGTTAATGATTTATAACGAAGATCAACCAGTACAAGCTGGTGGTAGTGGCAGTGCATGCTCTGCTGTCGTTACGTATGGTCATCTTTTAAAACGTATGCGTCAAGGAGAATTGGAACGAATTCTACTAGTTGCGACTGGATCCCTTCACTCGCCTATGAGTGTCCAACAAAAACAGACTATTCCCGCTATTGCACATGCTGTTTCAATTGAATTTATTGGTGGTGATGCCACATGATCTTCTTCTGGGCTTTCGTCGTAGGTGGCATCATTTGTATCATCGGTCAATTGATGTTCGATATTCTTAAATTAACACCTGCACATACGTTGACGATATTAGTTATTACTGGAGCTATTTTGGATGGGCTTGGCTTATATGAACCATTAATTGACTTTGCCGGGGCTGGTGCAACTGTTCCGATCACAAGTTTTGGTAATTCATTAGTCCATGGAGCCATTCAAGAGGCTGAGGAACACGGATTAATTGGTGTAATTACTGGTATTTTTGAAGTAACAAGTGCTGGGATATCAGCTGCAATTATCTTCGGTGTGATCGCTTCATTTATTTTCAAACCAAAAGGATAAAAGGATGTGATGAACTTGACGGTAGGCGCTCAGGTGAAAACAAGCTACTTCACGATTAAACAGGCGGAAGCAACAATGAAACAACTAGCTTTAAAAACAAGTAGCACAGAATCGAAGCTTGCTTTTCAATCCGCTGAACAACTTTTAACACTGATTAAAGATGATTTACAACAACAGCTCATCTATTTAGCAAAAGAAGAAACCCAATACGAGTAGAAAGGATCTTATGATGGCAGATTGGATAAACACTTTATTACGTTCGATTGCTCTTGTATTTATCTTGTTTTTCTTTGCAAAATTATTAGGAAAAAAACATTTAGCTAAACTGAATATTTTTGACTATATACATAGTATTACGATTGGTGGGCTTGCAGCTATTTTAACGTTGCATATACACATTAATTTCTTGTATGGTTTGATTGCGTTATTTATATGGTTTTTCATTCCTTATGCATTTCGCTTATTATCGGTAAAAAGTAAAGCCATTCGTGATGTCATGGAAGGTAAGAGTACCATCGCTATTCAAAATGGTAAAATAATGGAAGATAATTTAAAAAAAGAAGGGTATACAACGGACGATCTTTTACAATATTTGCGTGAAGAACAAATCTTTGCCGTGGCAGATGTTGAATTTGCCTTGATTGAACCAACTGGTAATATTAGTGTTTTACCAAAATCAAACAAACAACCTGTGACAGCTCAAGATCTTAATATGACAGTACCAATGAAGCAAGCTCCCCAAACAGTCATCATGGATGGCGAAATCATCTTAGAATCGCTCGCAAATCTAGGTGTAAATATCGACTGGTTAACGATTGAGTTAGAAAAAATCGATCTAACGAAAGAAAATGTTTTTCTAGCCCAAGTAGATAGTGATAAACAATTAACTGTTGATTTATATGATGATAGTCTGGCCTCTCCAGAACCGATTGAATTACCGTTATTGATTGCTACTTTGGAAAAAACAGCTGCAGATTTAAAATTATTTGCGTTAGCAACTGACAACCAACAATCAAAACAACGCTATGAATTAAACTATGAACGATTACAGGAAGTAATTCAACTTGTCGAGGCATACTTAAAATGATTACTATGAGGTTTTTTACATGATAAAGGGAAAGAAAAACAGGGATCAAATCGATGAGAAACACAAAAACCAAACAATAACTGCAAATTTAACGACAAATATGTCCATTTTCAAAAAGTTATATGCTCACCCTATCAATAGTGATCTTTCTATTCGTACGTTTTCTATTCCTGGCATCAGTCAATCAGCTGCTTTGCTGTCTATTCCTTCGATTGTAGATAAAGAAACAATAGATGAATCAGTTTTGAATCCACTATTAACGAATAAAGATGAAACATTAGATGTGCAAAGTTATATAACAACATTAGAAGTCACATCCGAAACAATCATTCAACAAATTACCGAAAAGGTAAACAATGGTCATGTCGCTTTATTTATTGACGGGAAAAAAGTTGCGTATGTCATTAATTGTGCCTTTTTTGAACATCGAAGTATTGAAAGCTCTGAAAATGAAATTGTGCTCAAAGGTCCTAAAGAAACATTTGTGGAGAATACAGAAGTAAACTTTTCACTAATCCGAAAAAATATTCGTAATGAAAATCTAGTCTTCGAAAAATTGCAAGTGTCCAAACGGGGGAAGGATGACGTCTATATTGGGTATATTAAAGATTTAACAAATGAGGATTTATTAACGGAGGTAAAACAACGAATCCAACAAATAAATGTTGATACCATTCAAAATTTAGCTATATTAGAGCAGCATATTGAAGATAATATGGGTTCCATTTTTCCAAGTATATTATATACAGAAAGGCCAGACCGTTCTACCACCTTCTTAATGAGGGGAAGTATTATTTTATTGATGGATAATTCCAGTAACTCTCTCATTGTACCAATCACATTCTGGGATTTATTCCAATCGGCAGAAGATGATTATTTACGACTTGTCAATGGAAGATTCATCCGATTTATTCGTATTTTATCCATTTTTATTACATTACTTATTTCAGCTATTTACATTTCAGTCACAACTTTTCACCCGGAGATGATTCCTGCTGAATTGTTATTAGCAATTGCGAGTGCAAAAGAGAAGGTCCCATTTACTCCTATCATTGAAATTCTTCTCATGGAATTAGCATTTGAATTAATCCGAGAGGCAGGTCTCCGTGTACCACTTGCTATAGGTCCGACTATTGGAATTGTTGGAGCACTTATATTAGGACAGGCCGCAGTAGAAGCTAATATCGTAAGTC
>JAPFCO010000033.1 GCA_026169505.1 Pseudogracilibacillus sp. | reverse complement strand
GGTGAGTTACTATATACTTTCTCTTGGTTATAATCCCCTTGAATAAGACGGACACATTGCCCATCTAAAATATCTATTGCTGGAAAAATAATCATGTTAGCTCTCCTTTATTTTCAATTATGATTTAATCAATTTCATAATACAGATTTATCGCTACACTACTACCGCTTGTAGTTGAGTTGGATCGTTCCCAACTACAAGTGGTAGCGACGTAGCTGATTTAGATAATTATGAATTGATTCTATTGTGTATGTCAATAATGTTAAAGTACTCCCTTAGTTGATGGAACGCCTTTTACTCGTGGGTTTAAACTACTTGCTTTATCAAGTGCGCGAGTGAATGCTTTAAAAATAGCTTCGATCATATGATGCGTATTTGTGCCATATTCCAGCTGGATATGTAATGTTACTCCTGCATGGTTGACGAAACCTTGAAAAAACTCTTGAACTAACTCTGTATCAAATTGCCCAACTTTGTCTTTTAAACCATCTACACGATATACAAGATGTGAGCGACCACTAATATCAAGATGAACTGTTGCTAATGCTTCATCCATCGGAATTGATACGGTTGCATAGCGGGTGATTCCTGCTTTGTCCCCCATCGCGTGTTTAAATGCTTGCCCTAAAGCAATACCAATATCTTCTGTAGTATGGTGTTGGTCTACTTCTATGTCCCCATCACATATTACGTCAAGGTCGAATAACCCATGACCTTTAAAAAGTACTAGCATATGGTCTAAAAAACCGACCCCAGTATTAATAGAACCTTCACCAGTTCCATCCACCGAAAGTGTTAAATTAATTTTTGTCTCTGCAGTGTCTCTTGAAATAGTATGTTTCCTCAACAATCATCATCCTTTTTATCATGTTATTATGGGTATTCGGAAAATAATGTGGAATTTTATTTTCCTATCTACCTACGCAAATGGAATATACTCGCTTTCCGCGGGCGAGTGTTGAGCCACTTCGGGCTACGCCCTACGCGTCTCACCGATCTCTTTTCTCCCACGACGCACAGGACGTGCTAGTGTCGGCGTTGGTCACAGGACGTGACCGACTTTAGCCGACCAGGAGTCTCGCATATTCCATTTGCTAGGCTGGAATTATACCATCTCATTTCCACACAAAAATCCGAATATCCGTTATTATTAAGTTATGATCTCCGTATTTTAATGGATTTTGCATGCGCTTCTAAGCCTTCCATTGAGGCGATTGTTTCAATGTATGCTGCCTCTTTTAATAAAGCTGCCTCAGAATAGTGAATAATACTCGACTTTTTCATGAAATCATACACGCCTAGTGGTGAAGCGAATCTCGCCGTGCCACTTGTTGGTAATGTGTGGTTTGGTCCAGCTAGATAATCACCTAAAGGTTCTGGAGAATGATGTCCTAAAAAGATTGCTCCCGCATGTTTAATGTCAGCTAAATGGTTTGTAGCATCAGCAATCATTAATTGTAAATGTTCTGGTGCGATATTATTTACTAATGAAAATGCATCATCTAAAGAGTTGGCAATGATGATTTTACCATTGTTTTGAATGGAAGCTGCTGCAACCTCTTTTCGTTGTAAATCTGCTAATTGTTTGGTTACTTCAGCTTGTACTTGTTTAGCTGTTGTTTCATTTAGGGTGATACAAATTGCAGTTGCGGCTTCATCGTGCTCTGCTTGAGAAAGTAAGTCTGCAGCGACAAAGTCTGGACGAGCAGTATCATCAGCGACAACACAAATTTCACTAGGTCCAGCGATCATATCAATAGCAACATCACCATACACCCATTTTTTTGCGCGGGCAACGTAGTCATTTCCTGGTCCAACGATTTTATCGACCTTTTGTACGGTTTCTGTACCATAAGCAAAAGCAGCGATCGCTTGGGCTCCACCCATTTTATAAATTGTTTCAACGCCAGCCTCCGCAGCGGCAACGAGTACATGAGGATTGATTGTGCCATCACTTTGTGGTGGTGTAGCGATCGCTATCGAAGCAACATTGGCAATTTTAGCGGGAATGACATTCATTAAAACGGTTGAAGGATAGGCTGCCTTACCACCTGGGACATAGATACCTACGTGTTCGATCGGGGTTATTTGTTGTCCGAGCATGACCCCATCTGGTTTATGAAAGAACCAAGATTTTTCTACTTGTGCTTGGTGAAATGTTTCGATATTTTTTTTTGCTACTTGAATTGCTTCGATAAAAGCAGCACTTACTTTTTCACGTGCGATTGTCATTTCTTCTTTCGTCACAGTTAATTGATCTAAGGAAATGTGATCAAATTGTTCTGTATAGGAGAAAAGTGCCTGATCTTTATTTGTTCGTACGTTTTGAATTATTTTTAGCACGGTTTGATCTATTGCTTCGTTTCGATCGACCTCATTACGGCTTGTTTGTTGTTGGAATTCGTTACTCGTAATTATTTCCACTTTTATCACTCCAAAACGGCTTTTATTTGTTCAATGAATCGTTGTATTGCTTGTGTCTTTGTAGCAAAACTAGCTTTATT
>JAPFCO010000426.1 GCA_026169505.1 Pseudogracilibacillus sp. | reverse complement strand
TCCTACAGGTTTTATCCCAAGAGAAATCGCCGCATCAGTTGCCCCTTGATATAATGTAACAACCTTCTTTGGTGTCCCTTCAATCGTCGTTGTTCCCATGGCATGAGTAATCTCACGAGATTGATCTGCTTCTGAATCAGTTGCCTCATCTTGGGTGTTATTTTTATTCGATTCATCTGCACAACTAGCTAATAAAAATAAAAATAAAACCATAACTACTAATATTTGTACATTTTTCCTTGCTATTAACCACGACATGTTCATCAAATTTTATCCTCCTATCATCATATATTAATATTGATAATGATTATCATTATCAATATATAGGAGTATATACGATAAATAATTTACTTTCAATGGTAATCTGCAAATATTGTCTGTTGTTAATCAATTTCATCACACTTTAATAATGAACCATTTCGATAGAAAGTCTCATCTAGCGAATACTAATCATTCAATACCGTGATATCAACATAGCCTTATAAAACACCAGATATAGTTTAGTCTCCCCTAAGTGACAATTTCAAATATATCTTCTAAGGCAAAGTTACAAATCGCTAATTGTTTAGCAACATATTAATTCTCTACATAAGCATAATCGTTCATTTTAAGCTTTTCCTTCTCAGTTGTAAGGGTAATCTGCTAAACTGGAGTTAGATGATATATTTTTGGAGGGATATTAATGAGATTAAAAGATATAAAAGTAATTACAGTAGTTGATCAAGATTATAACGATCTTGAGTTATGGTATCCGATTTACAGATTACAAGAAGAAGGTGCTACAGTACACATCGTAGGAAAAGAAGCGAACACCGTATACAATGGACAGGCTGGAATTCCTGCAAAAACGGATTATGCCTTTACTGATATTAACATCGATGACTATGATGGCCTTCTTGTGCCAGGTGGATGGGCACCAGATAAGTTAAGACGTTATCCAGAAGTATTAGATTTTGTTCGAAAATTAGATCAAGCGGATAAAACGATTGGACAAATTTGTCACGCGGGATGGGTACTTGTTTCTGCAGATATATTAAAAAATAGAAAGGTAACAAGTACACCAGCAATTAAAGATGATATGATAAATGCAGGAGCAACCTGGGTCGATGAGGAAACAGTTGTTGATGGCAATATTGTTTCAAGTCGCCGTCCATCTGACATGCCAACGTACGTTAAAGCATATGCAGATAAATTAGCTGAGTAATAACCGGGATATATTATTATTTTAAAACATATAATAAGCGTGACATTTACCAGATTTATCATGGTAGATGCCACGCTTATTCATTTACCTTAATAGAAACTTACTACAATCATTTAAAACTAGTCTCCTCACATGATGAGTCAACTTCATTTATAGATACGATTATCCATTTATTTTTGCTACTTCAGAACCATCATAAATACGTTCACCAGTCCATGTTAATTTCGCCTGGCAACAAGTTGTTCGGTATTTTTCCGGTGTTTTCATCAATTGTTTACGACGCGTTTCACCAATCGTACCACATTTATTACAAGTAAATGTATATAATTTTCCAATTAATATTGTCCTCGTGCTTGGTGCACCATGCTTTCTTAATTCAGACTCGAACAATGCTGTTCCATCTTTATATGGTTGCTTCAGCTGATGCAACGCATAATGGATACATTCATGTTTGATAATCCCTAAAATCGCGTCATCTGTACCATAATCAAGTGTCTGTCCTGAAATCTCGATTCGTAGCGGTGTATTATCCCGTTTCGTTACATATCTACCTTGTGTCGTTCGCAGACGGTTATTACGCATAATTGGTATGTTCAGCGCGATTTCGTAATGTCTGTGCAAAAAATCAGTTGCAAGCTTCGTTAATCTTTCTGCTTCCATGCATCTCATTCCCTTAAAATCCTACTCTTATCTTGCTTATATCATACCATATTACTTACAATGATCATTCAAAAAAACGGTCGGACTAATCCAAACGTTCTCCAGCGAAATTACTTCTCCACACTCACTAATATGTTATTTTTAAGTTCTTCCGATAATGGTACAGAGCGACCGGTTTTCTTACTCATATTAATAATAACGCCACGTCCTGTTAAACCAATTTCTCCATTTGGTTTTAAGCCCATATAATGAATATCCATCGAACTATTACCAACTGAATTTACTTTGGCAAATAGTTTGAGCTGTTCACCAAAAAATATTTGTTGATGATAATCGCATTGTAAATCGCCTACAACCGGAACCTCATCCCCTGCTAAATCTGTAAATATTCCAACATGCATCATATATTTAATTCGTGCTTCTTCAAAATAGGCAAATGATGCCACATTATTCATATGGCCAAACATATCTACTTCGGAAAAACGAATATCAATGTCAATCGAAAATTCAAATTCCTCTTTCCATGATTCCAAGTCATCAATATACGCTATTTTTCGCAAGTCTTACCCCTCCACTCAAATTTAGAAAACGCGGCATTTGCCAAGCCTTTACGGCAAATACTTAGTTGTACTTATGCAGTAAGAAAGAGTTTATACTTTCTTATCCGCTAAAATGAATACTTTTTCAAAATACTTTCTAGCTTTAAAGCTAATCCAATATTACCTTTTACTTTTAAACGACCTGTCATAAATGCTGTCGTTGAGTTTAAATCGCCTTGTAATAGCTTTTTAAAATTTTTCACGTTCATTGTTAGCGCACACTCAGCATCGTCGAGTCCACCTTCGACTATTTTCGCATTTCCATCATTAAAAATCAATCCGTACGCTGCCCCATCATCTCCAGTAATATCAAATGAGAATGACGCATTTACTCCTTCGATATGTTCGGGATGTTCCTTTGTTTGCTTTTCAATTTCTGTCCATACTTCTTCCATTGACATCGAATTAAGATCCATATGTATTCAAGCCCCTTCATTATGAATGATTGTTCACCCATTATACTTTAAAACAATTAATAATGAAAGCGCTATCCACTGTTTCCATGCTTCGAAGTGTAAATAAGTCTACAATTACACGATGACTTAAATACTGATTAAATATGTCTTTTAGTAACAGTGATTAAAACGATATAGGCATTTTTTTCTATAAACAAAACAGAGATAGGTTTTTATAACTATTTTTCCATATTATGGTCTATTTAGCTTTACAAAGTTACAGAGCTTTTGTAGTCTACTTATATAATTGACTGAAGATTATCAAAAAAACGTGTATAAAGTACTGTGCTTTATTTTTGGGCTCTAAGAAATGGAGTGAGTTAATGTTACCTATTGGTTCAGTAATTTTATTAAAAGATGCTGAAGAAAAATTAATGATTACAGGCAGAAAACCGATTGTAAATAATGTACACAACAAGCAAGTTTATGTAGATTATATGGCTTGCTTATTTCCAGTTGGAATGGTAAATGAAGAAACATTTTTCTTCAATGAAGAAGATATTGACACTGTTTTTTTTGAAGGATTTAAAGAAGACAAACAGCTAATATCTTTTATAACAGAATGGGAGAAACGGACACCTATTCCAAAAGGGAAAATAAATGCAGCATATTTAATAGAATAAAGAAACGAGGTTTAATGTATGGATTATGATGCGCGAATAAGTCAGTTAGCAACAGCTATTAAAAAAATGCACGATCAGAAATCTGTCGCAAACTTTTGCCCGGCCCCAATGGATGATTCAGCTTGGAATAACAGTTCAGCAAAAACAGCCGCTGAACAATTATTTAGTAATCTTGATAAGAACTTAGCTTATTATCAAGATTCATATGACCAATGCCTTCAAGCATTACAATCTAGAAAAGAACTATTAAAACAAATAAGAGTAGAACAATTTTTACATTACAGCAGCTTATTATCTGGAATGACTGCGGAGGATCGAGTTAATTATATCGATAAAGAAGATATGGATGCAAGTGTAAAAAAATTATTGCTATGAGGTGATGGTAGTGCAAGACAAAGGTGGTGGCGGAGGAAGTATTAGCGCTCATATTGTATATGACTCTAACAAAACGTTAACAGGATTAACAAATGTAGAAAGTCAACTCCGTGAATTTTCGGGGTCAACAGACCGGATTGTTTCTAAATTTAGTAATATTTTTGCAGATTTATCAGGAGAATCAATTAATAGTTATCGAGAATTTATTGATATATATATGGAAAGTGCCAATATAGCAGCATCACATATACAACTATTAATAGAATTAGTACGTCTCGCTGATTCAGAAATACTGGAAGCGGATAAGAAAAGCGCAAAAACGTTCCAGCAAACATAAATGAATGGTATGTAATGGAGGTTAACAAATGAGTACGATTAAAATTGACACGAATAAAATGGAAGAATTATATCAAGTACTATATGAGGAAAAAGATAGTGCAGAAGCAATGATTCGTACATTAATTCAGTTCAAAGAAAATATTGAAGAGCAAGGATTTGATTCGAACAGCTTGCAGCAAATCCATTATTTTTTAGATTCTATTATTAACTCAATAGAATTACTCTCGGCAAATGTATTATCTCTCCAAGACATGGCGACAAAGATTGCTACAGAATTCACCTGGACAGATGCAATGCTAGCTGATCCTAGGAGGAATACCAGTCCTACAAATACGTATGATGCATATGAAAGAAAACAATTTAATAAAGAATATAGTAGATGATACAATTTTTTTGTAATTAGAGGGTGATCATTTGAAATTAACTGTTCAAACGAAGGAATCAGGTGACGAATTAAAAAGATTTCATCAATTTTATAAAGAACAAGAAGAAATAATAGCCAACCATTTAACAGTCATGGACGAAATTAGAAACCTGCTTGCAACAGAAGACCTAGCTACGTTAGAATTATATATGAGTGAAGTAAACAATAGCGGAAAAAGCTTTGTTGATAAAAAAATGCCTCACATCGATGATATCTTACCTACCGCTAAACCTATGGAACCATACAAAGAAGCGATACAAAATATTAGACAGTTTATCCAAGATAATGATTTGGCGACATTTAATAAAGAAATTCGTGAGGTTCAGGCTTTCAATCGGACAACAGAAACAGTAGATGGTGTTAAAATAGAAGACGTACTAGAGGTGAGTGGTGAAATAACAGGTATAAATGATCTTTATCGTGCCTTCAATGGAAAAGATCCTTTTACAGGTGAAAAGTTGTCTTTTGTCAAATGGACAGAATCAGTCGGCTGGAGTATTCTTACAGTTGTACCACCCGCATATTTAGTAAGAGGTGCAGGGAAGGTCGGTAAAGCTGCAAAAGGAGTCGCTCCATTAAAAGGTATCAAGGCTTTAAGTGTCGAAGAACGAATGACAAAATTAGGTGAAGTAGCAAAACTATCTGCAAGAGGGACTTTAAAAAAGGGTAAGGATTTTACCACCGCAGAGCTAGATCGCGCAGCACAAAAGTTAAATGATGCTTTAGACAAACTTAATATGACCAATGGCTACTCCCCTTCCCTACCAGGTGCGGGTGGTATGGAAGTAAGACTTGCGAACAATCAATTTTCTTCGTTTCATAGTGGTAAGACTGGTGGTGGGAATAACGTACGAATTAACTTTGGGAGTAGTGTAAAATCAAATAAGAAACTAACAAAACAAATTCAATCAAGAGGATGGACGGAAGATTCAATAAAAAACTTAGTAAACAATTCATATACTACAAGATTAAGTACCAATAGAGCAACTGGAAATACTGCAACTGTACATTATGCGAAAGATGGATCTTATATCATCATAGATGATATAACAATGGAAGTTGTCCAAATAAGTAACAAGAATGACCCTAATTGGATACCAGATAGCGGAATAATAAATCCTTTTTATCCCAATAATTAGAATACCACTATATAAACACAAATTAACTTGAGTATATAAAAGTGAAAGTAATACGAAATATTTTATACCTGGAGTGTATCAAATGACAAAGCTACCCATTGATATTTTACTAGAGTCTCTAGAGAATAATAGTGGAAATTATCATTCAGATTCTATCGTATATATTTCTAACGAAAATATAATAAAAATTGAAAAATTAACAAAAGAAAAGCGTTTAGTCTTAAATTTATTAGTTACTCCTTTTTTAATTAACGTTCATGACGGACGTAAGTATGAATTGATTGATTATGAAATTTCAAACGAAGTTATAGGTCAGGGAACTTCAAAAGTTATTGAGTATCATAAAAACAACTTATTACCAAAAGAAGTCAATGAATGGCTAAAACCTAAATTAATTGTTCATAAAGATGATTATCATTCATTTATTAATTTTTATTTACATTACTTTGAGGCAATGCAGCGGATGACTTTTGAAGAGGATAAAACCGCCCAAAAATTATTTAATTCCGGATTTAAATTATTTTATCAAATTTTATAACAAATTGGTTATTGCTATACCCTATCCAATGATTACTGTTTGTAAGTATAAAACTTACGGTCAATCTATCTTGAATGTTTTAGTTTTAAATGGTGCGGTGAAAGAAATTAGGTTTTCGCATGATCCAATATTAAACGAGTATAGGGATAGATTTTTAAAGCAGGAGTGGATATATTTGCAAGATCAACACTATTATAGTTACTTGGTAGAAAAAAGGGGTATATGGTATGGAAAATAACTTAATGGCTGAAGAAATAGCTGAAAAAATAATAAAAGTGCTTAAAATACATTTTGGAAAAAAGGTTAATAATTTTGCAATTTACAATATAACAGACACACCATATAAAATGTTTAATATTAGTTTTGAATCTTACAACTACTTTTATATTAATTTCAGTTTTAGTAAAGGAAGTATAGGCTGTAGTATTACAAATGGAAAATATGGGATTGATTTAAACAACAGTCAAAAATGGTATGATACAGCAGATATTGATATCTTTTTACAAGAGCTACAACAACAAATCGAACTAAGAATTCCTAATAAATTTTTAGAATACCATGGATGGAAGTAAATCGATATAAACGTACCTCTAAAACCAAATTTCACGCAATTATACCTCTATCATAAACCACAGTTGTAAGATACTGTGGTTTTACATGTTATTTTATATTTGAATGTGTAGATGTAACCAATATCCATTGAAATAAACTATTATCGTTTTTTTGTCTAAACTTGGACTTCTCCCCTTCCCTACCAAGTGCACGTGCGATGGTTGTAAGACTTGCGGACAATCAATTTTCTTCGTTTCATAGTGGTAAGACTGGTGGTGGGAAACCTTTAAATAAAATAGATGGAATTAAGATCGTTGATGGTAAAGTTGGTGGAAAAATCCCCATAGATGATTAC
>JAPFCO010000413.1 GCA_026169505.1 Pseudogracilibacillus sp. | reverse complement strand
GACTTAGATACAAAGAAGGCACAGCTTAAAGATTTAGAACAACAGATGTCTGACCCAACATTTAGGGAAACTAAGGATGTCGCACAAAAAGTAATCAATGAATCAAATTGGTTAAAAGGAAAAGTAGATGCATTTGAAGAGATGGTTACAAAGACCGAAGATGCAGAAGTAATGCATGAAATGGTCAAAGAAGAAAATGATCCAGATTTATTAGAGGAACTGACAAATGAAATAATGGATTTAGCAAAAAAAGTTAAAAACTTTGAATTGGAAATGCTTTTAAGTGAACCTTATGATAAAAATAACGCTATTTTAGAACTACATCCTGGGGCTGGCGGAACCGAATCACAAGATTGGGCAAGTATTTTACTTAGAATGTATCAGCGTTGGGCAGAGAGTAAAAATTTCAAAGTAACTACATTAAACTATTTAGCTGGTGATGAAGCTGGAGTAAAAAGTGTTACATTACTCATTAAAGGTCATAATGCATACGGATATTTAAAGGCTGAAAAAGGGGTCCATCGACTCGTCCGTATTTCTCCATTTGACTCATCTGGAAGAAGGCATACATCTTTCGTATCATGTGATGTCTCGCCTGAATTGGATGATGATGTAGAGATTGAGGTAAATAATGAAGACTTGAAAATCGACACATATCGTTCAAGTGGTGCTGGCGGACAGCATGTTAATACGACGGATTCAGCAGTGCGGATTACGCATTTACCAACAAATACAATTGTTTCTTGTCAGTCTGAACGATCACAAATTAAAAACCGTGAGCATGCAATGAAAATGTTGAAATCAAAATTATATCAATTAGAAATTGAAAAGAAACAACAAGAACTTTCCGATATACGCGGGGAACAAAAAGAAATTGGTTGGGGTAGTCAAATTAGATCATATATTTTCCACCCTTACTCTATGGTGAAAGATCATCGTACGAGTATTGATATTGGAAATGCAAATGGTGTTGTTGATGGGGATATTGATGTTTTTATTGACGCATACTTAAGATCACAAATGAAATAATTGTGTGCTCATCGAGTAATTTAGACAAATTCATGACGTTTCTTTAAAATGGGTTTTATTTCATGACAAATAGGTTATACTAAGTATTGATTACAATAATGTAAAGTAAGGGGGATTTACTTAATGAAAAAATGGTTAATGACAGTATTATTTGGAACTACACTTGTACTTGGAGCTTGTGGCGGAGGCGGAGATGATACTTCGGAACCAGCTGACGATAATGATGGTGGCACAGTAGAAAATGCAGCTGCTGAAGAATTATACGAACAAAGCTGTGCTAGTTGTCATGGTGATGATTTATCAGGAGAAGTTGGTCCTGACTTAACTGCAGTAGGTTCAGATCACTCAGCTGATGACATTCTTACAATTATCGAAGATGGTCAGGGATCAATGCCTGGTGGATTACTTTCAGGTGACGATGCACAAGAAGTTGCAGACTGGTTAGCAGAACATAAATAATGAATTGAAAGCTTGTCTAATCTATAGTTAGACAAGCTTTTTTCTTTGTTCTTTTCCTCATTTACTATTAATTCTTACAATACAAAATATTAATGTTTATTACAAGTTTATGTCAACAAAAAAACCCTCTGTAAATGCCTAAATAAGCGAGTCTACCCACTTTTAGTAGTAATAAACTCCCAGGTTTATCCAAACATATTTATTTTTTCCCGATTGAAATATAAATGTAACAATTTATTAGGCAAAAATAGTGTAGAATTATGGTATGCTATATACATGCAAAAAATGAAATTGTGACTAACAATGACTTTTTAAGACATATATTAATTAAATAATGAAGGTGAATAGATAAATGATAATTATGCAAGATATACATAAAACGTATTCGACAGGTGTAACAGCATTGAATGGTGTGAATATCGAAATAGATAGTGGTGAATTTGTTTATATTGTAGGACCTAGTGGTGCAGGAAAATCAACGTTTATACGACTTATTTACCGTGAGGAAGTACCTACAAAAGGTGAGATATCGATTCAAGGTACGGTAACAAATAATATGAAAAATCGTCAGGTTCCATATCTCCGTAGAAAAGTTGGAGTAGTTTTCCAAGACTTTAAATTATTACCGAGATTAACCGTATATGAAAATGTCGCATTTGCCTTGGAAGTGATTGAAGAGGAACCTGCAAGAATTCGTAAACGTGTCATGGAAGTGCTTGAATTAGTAGGATTGAAAAACAAAGTACGCTCGTTCCCGCAAGAGTTATCCGGTGGAGAACAACAGAGAGTTTCGATTGCTCGTGCAATTGCTAATGATCCAGACATTGTTATCGCTGATGAACCAACGGGTAACTTAGATCCTGATACGTCATGGAGTATTATGAGAATACTAGAAGAAATCAATATTCGTGGAACAACTGTCATTATGGCAACACATAGTAAAGAAATCGTGAATACGATCAAAAAGCGTGTAATAGCAATTGAAAACGGGATTATTGTAAGAGATGAACATCAAGGAGATTACGGTTATGAAATTTAGAACAATGACACGCCACATACGAGAAGGTTTTAAAAACATTATCAGAAATGGGTGGATGTCTATAGCCTCAATTGGGGCAGTAACTGTAACACTCATCTTAGTTGGAACGTTTGTTGCTATCATGTTGAACGTGAACGAAATGGCTCATAAAGTCGAAGAAGATGTTGAAATAAAAGTGTTGATTGATTTAACGGCAGAAGATGATGAGGTAACGGAATTAGGTGAACAAATCGAAGAACTTGCCGGTGTTGGAACGATGAGATTCTCAACTAAAGATGATGAATTAGAACAACTAGTAGATAGTATGGGTGAACAAGGAGAAGCGTGGGCGCTTTATGAACAAGATAATCCATTAAACCATGCGTATGTTGTAAAAGCTTCTGATCCACAGGATACCGAGAAGATTGCAACTGAAGTTGAATCTTTAGACAACGTATATAAAGTTGTGTATGGACAAGAAGTTGTATCTAATTTATTTAAATTTAATAATTATGCTCGAACGATAGGACTCGTATTAATCGCTGGATTAGTTTTAACGGCAGTGTTTTTAATCTCAAACACTATTAAACTAACAATTATGAACCGAAGTACAGAGATTGGTGTGATGAAACTTGTTGGAGCAACGAATGGATTTATTCGCTGGCCATTTTTCATCGAGGGTTTATTGTTAGGAGTGTTAGGTGCATTAATACCGATAGGCTTAATTTCAAGTGGTTATTATTATATAGTGAATAACTTTAGTGGCAAAACATCCTTTTACTTCATTGAATTACTTCCATTTAATCCATTCATATGGCAATTATCAGGAATTATTCTCTTGTTTGGTGCCTTTATTGGCGTATGGGGAAGTGTCAATAGTGTACGGAAGTTTTTAAAAGTATAAGAAAGAGTGTTTTTTTAAAAGGCTACGAAAAGCAAAATGGAGGGACATAATAAATGGGGAAAGCTGTATCAAAGTTTTTAATAGCTAGTTTTGTAATCGGCTTTGTACTCATTGGATTTTCTAATCAACCAGTGCAGGCAAAGTCGATACAAGATTACGAGAAAGAATTAAATGAATTAGAAAAAGAAGCCGGAAACTTAAAGTCAGAGCAGAGTAAAATAGATAAAGATAAAAACTCTGTTGAAAACAAAATGGATAAAAACTTGGATTCACAAAGTTCTGTAGAGGAACAAGTGGAAGAAATTGAAGGCGAATTGAATAGTACACAAACAGATATCGATGTGAAAGAAAATGAAATTGCAATTACAAACAAAGAAATAGAAAAAATAAATGCAGAAATAGAACAATTAAAGAAAGATATTGAAATATTAGAAGATAGAATTGAAAAGCGTGAAGAATTATTAATGGAGCGACTTCGTGCGATTCAAGAAAATGGTGGCAATGTACAGTATCTATCCGTTGTCTTAGGGTCAGAAAACTTCTCAGACCTTATTGCTCGCTCTTCAGCGGTAAACTCGATAATGGATCAAGATAAAGATATTATGGAAGAGCATATGGCAGATAAAAAAGAATTAGAAGAGAAAGAAAAATCGGTAGCTGAAAAAAAAGAATCAGTAGAAGCTAAAAAAGATGAACAAGTGAAACAGAAAGAAAAACTATTATCGTTAAAGGATCAATTAGATGATCAAAAAGCAGAACAGAAGAAGTTACATAAAGAACTAGCTTCAGAGTATGATAACTTAGAGGATGCAAATCTATCCTTAGAGGATGAGCAAGCATTACTTGCAAGCCAAGAAGCTGTATTAGAAGAAGCAAAGCAAAATGCTAGTTCAAAAAAAGCAGACCTTGAAGCTGAGGAAGAACGAAAACGACAAGAGGCAGAAGCTAAAAAAGCTCGAGAAAAAGAAGAAGAAGAAGCTCGACAAGCTGCAGCAGCTAATCAGTCGCAAACTTCTACTCAACCAAAAGCGTCAAATGAAACAGCAAGTAGTGGCTCAAGCAATAAACCGGATATGAGTACTGGGGGCGGCTCATTTATCTCACCAGTTGGTGGAGGTGCTCGCACGACTTCTCCTTTTGGCTCGAGAGTACATCCGATTCATGGAACGGTTAAAATGCATAATGGAATCGACTTTGCACCACCATCTCCAGGACAAAATGTACCTATTTATGCGGTTGATAGTGGAGTTGTAACTTTTGCAGGTGGACTAGGAGGATACGGAAATGTCGTGATGATTTCACATGGTGATGTCACAACATTGTATGCTCATTTAAATTCTATTGCTGTTGGGACAGGTCAATCGGTCAGTCAAGGAGCGGAGATTGGTAAAATGGGTACAACAGGAGGATCAACGGGTGTGCATTTACATTTTGAAGTGCATCCAGGCGGATATAATAACCCAGTGAATCCTGCAGGCTACTTACCTTAAATAAATACATAGACGGAAAGACACTACCATTTTGTGTAGTGTCTTTCTGCTATATGATAATGAAACATACGTCAGACGTTCGTAACATATGGTGAATATAAGTTAGTGTCCATCATAAAATGTATGGTAAAATCAAGATGTAATTGTACCACATGATAGGCACGTTTACATGTTTATGGTAAACTATAGAAAGTATTAATTTTTGCGATAGTTGAGGTGTAGTGATGAATTTTAAAAAACGTGATATTGTTCTATTTGTTTTGTTAGCCTTCTTTATTGGTTTATTGGGAGCATATACGGGTTTAAAGCTTTTTCAACCCGAGGCACAGCCGAATGCGACGACAGAATCAATAGATATATTGCCAAACAATAAAAAGACGAGTCAAAACTTAGACGATGAAATGGATAAGGTGAAACAAGCTTATGAATTAATTGACCAAAATTATGTCGGTGAAGTAGAAGAGGGTCAATTATTGGAAGGTGCAATTGATGGGATGTTAGAGACGTTAGATGATCCATATAGTTCGTTTATGACGTCAGATGCTACCGAGAAGTTCAATGAGCAAATCCAATCTTCATTTCAAGGCATTGGCGCAGAAGTAAGTATGGTCGAGGGCAAGGTTACTATTGTTGCTCCAATTAAAGATTCACCAGCGGAAAAGGCTGGACTGCGACCAAACGATCAAATACTACAAGTGGATGCAGAAGAATTAGACGGTTTAAATTTAAATGAAGCAGTAGAACAGATTCGCGGTGAAAAAGGTTCAGAAGTTACTTTGTTAGTCGATCGAAAAGGATCATCAGAGCCTTTTGAAGTACAAATTACAAGAGACGAAATTCCGATTGAAACAGTATACGCAGAAATAGAAGAGGTCGATGGGAAGAAAACCGGGATTTTAGATCTTCGAACTTTTTCAGAGACAACTTCAAAGGAATTTGATGAGGAATTAACTCGTTTAGAGGAAGAGGGTATCGAGGGGCTCGTCATTGACGTGCGTGGTAATCCAGGTGGTTTATTGGATTCGGTGGAAGAAATATTATACGAATTTGTTCCAAGTAATATTCCTTATTTGCAAATTGAAGACGGTGAAGGAAAAATAGAAGAACATTATACGGATTTAGCTGAGAAAAAAGACTATCCAATAAATGTTGTCACTGATGAAGGTAGTGCATCGGCATCAGAAATATTAGCAGTTGCTCTAAAAGAAATTGGTTATGACACGGTAGGAACGACTACATTTGGAAAAGGGACAGTACAACAAGCAGTTCCACTAGGAGACCAAGATGAAGGTAATACGATTAAGTTAACGTTTTATAAATGGCTTTCACCAGAAGGAAATTGGATCAATGATGATGGGGTTGAACCAACTGTTGAACAAGAACAGCCAGCATTCTTCCATTCGAATCCAATCCAAGTGAAAGATACCTTTTCATATGATGATACAAATGAAAATATTGAAAATGCCCAGGTAATGTTACAGGGGCTAGGCTTTGATACAGAGCGAGAAGATGGTTATTTTGATAAAAATACAGAAAAAGCAGTACGTAGTTTCCAAGAAGAACATGATCTAGATGCAACTGGACAATTAGACGAAGAAACGGCTGGTGCGATTGAAGCCAAAGTAGTCGAAATTATCCGTAGCGGTGAAGAAGATTTACAATTACAAAAAGCGTTGGAAGTATTGTATAAATAGACAGTTGAATCAATTTTAGACTTACAATAAACAGTTACGAAGTTACATGGTGAT
>JAPFCO010000190.1 GCA_026169505.1 Pseudogracilibacillus sp. | reverse complement strand
TTTTCTTATATTCAAAAATTTGGTTTTGGTACGAAAACAGGTATTGATCTTCAAGGGGAAGGTAGTGGTATTTTATTTAATTTGGATCAAGTTGGTCCAGTTGAATTAGCGACAACCTCATTCGGTCAAGGGGTATCCGTTACACCAATTCAGCAAGTCATGGCGGTAGCAGCGGTAGTAAATGGTGGACATTTATATGAGCCATATATTGCAGATGCTTGGATTGATCCAGTTACAAAAGATGTAGTCGAACAACATGAGCCACAATTAAAAGAACAAGTTATTTCATCAGAAACCTCGAAAGAAATGCGGATGGCATTAGAGTCAGTCGTTGCAAAAGGGACAGGTAGACCCGCATACGTTGATGGATATCGAGTTGGCGGTAAAACAGGAACAGCTCAAAAGGTAGGTCCAGACGGAAAATATATGGCAAATAATCATATTGTGTCTTTTATCGGATTTGCACCAGCAGATGATCCAGAAATAGTTGTGCTAGTAGCGATAGATAATCCAAAAAACACGATCCAGTTTGGTGGAGTAGTTGCAGCTCCAATTGTTGGAACAATCATTCAAGATAGCTTACAAATGATGCAGGTTTCCACTCGAAAGTCAGGATTAGATAAAGAATATGTGTGGCCCGAAGAACCCAAAGTAGAAGTACCTAATGTCGTAGGTTTAACGAAAGAAGATTTATTACAAGATTTATCGAATTTTTCGATTGAGGTACATGGTCATGGCGATACTGTAAAAGACCAATCTCCTGAAGCAGGAATTAAGGTAAAAGAAGGATCAACTATACGAATTTATATGTCTAATAAATGAATCAATTTCATAAAGACAAAAGACAGCCACGAAACTATAAATTGTAGCGTCGTGGCGATAAATCCGTAGTATGAAATTGATTAAAATAAATCGAGAAAAAATCAAAAATCTGCTATAATAAATAAGATTATGGAAAAAGCATTATCTGTACCATCCAACTAAAGATTGGTGATATAATATAATGTACGAAAGATTTGAATCAAGTGACATGAAAAGTGAAAGATAGGACTTAATTACATAAAATGAATCATCGATTTGTCACATAATATCAGCACCCACATATAATATGTGGTTATGATTCAATGTCTGTTTTTCATCTCATTGCGCTGCAGATGCACAGAATGGGATGGATATAATATTTTAAAAAAGATAGAAATGCAAAGAAACTGAAATAGCGACAAAATAGAGAGGAAATGAATCATGTTATGTACAACAGAGTTTTTACAGGGGATTTTTCCAGAACAGATAGGAAAGGGTAGTACAACGAACCCTATACATGGAATTATGACAGATAGTCGGAAAAATCAACAAGATACTTTGTTTATTCCGATCATCGGCGAGCGATTCGATGCTCATCAATATATCGACCAAGCAATAAAAAATGGTGCCATAGCAGCTTTATGGGATAAAACGCATAACATTCCGGAAGATTATCCGGATGATTTTGTGTTTTTTCTTGTGGATGATACGGTAAGTGCCTTGCAAACATTTGCAAGTGCCTATTGTGAGCATGTTAATCCCCTAGTAATCGGTATTACTGGGTCAAATGGAAAAACCACAACAAAAGATTTATTAAAATCTGTCTTACAAAATAAATTTAGAACACATGCAACAAAGGGTAATTTTAATAATGAAATTGGTTTGCCTCTAACTATTTTACAAATGGAAGCACAAACGGAAGTATTAATTTTAGAAATGGGTATGAGCGATTTTGGAGAAATTGAATTATTGTCTCGACTTGCCAAACCTCAATATGCTATTATCACTAATATCGGTGAGTCACATATAGAACATTTAGGTTCACGAGTAGGAATCGCACAAGCAAAATTAGAAATTGCGAATGGCCTACAAACGAATGGCCTCTTATTAGTTGATGGGGATGAGCCATTATTAGATGATTGGATACAACGTACAAATGTCATAAGCTGTGGAATAAGTGACACTAATGATGTGCAAATTTCACATATATTATTGAAACAAGATGCTACACAGTTTACATTCGAAGCGAATGAACAATATGTTGTCCCTCTTTTAGGAGAGCATCATGCGAAAAATGCTAGCTTTGTCATTACATTAGCAAAAAAACTTGGGATGAATGCAGAAGATATACAAGCGGGCCTCATGCGATTAGAACACTCGGCAATGCGGTTTGAAAGATTGATAGGAAAAGAAAATGCTACATTAATTAACGATGCTTATAATGCATCGCCAACCTCGATGAAGGGAGCAATTAATGTAGTTAAATCAATGGAATCATTTCATACTAAAGTACTCGTTCTTGGAGATATTTTAGAATTAGGTTCGTTTTCTGAATCACTGCATGAATCAGTAGCGGAAGTGATTGAACCTCCTATCAATGTTGTATATACTTATGGGGAAGTTTCGGCAGTCATTTCAGAAACAGTAACTAAACAAAATTCAGCTATAGAGGTGCAACATTTTACTAATAAAGGGGATTTAGTTAGGGCACTGGAACATAAGGCAAATGAAAATACAGTTATGTTATTTAAAGCTTCCAGAGGTATGGCATTTGAAAAATTGATTGAAGCATTGCGGTAATAGTATAACTGGACGGTTATGGTAGAAGGAGGAAGAATAAAAGATGAGTTTATATATAGTGACGATGGCTCTAGCAATAAGTTTTTTAATTACCGTCCTAATTAGTCCAATCTTTATTCCGTTTTTAAGAAGATTAAAGTTTGGGCAAAGTATTCGAGAAGAAGGACCAAAATCACATCTAGCAAAATCAGGTACTCCAACAATGGGTGGGCTGATGATCATATTTAGTATCACTGTTACTTCTCTCATTGTTGCATTCAAATTTATGGAAAGTCCTGTAACATATGAGTTTTGGTTATTATTATTTGTTTTATTAGGTTATGGGCTATTAGGGTTTTTAGATGATTTCATTAAAGTAGCAATGAAAAGAAATTTAGGTTTAACCTCCATGCAAAAATTAATCGGCCAAATCGTTATTGCGGTTATTTTTTATGTCACATTAAAAATGAATGATTTTCCAACATATATTGAAATACCCGGAACGAGTATCCAATGGGAGCTTGGTTGGTTGTATCCTTTATTAATCATTTTTATGCTTGTGGGGTCATCAAATGCGGTAAATTTAACGGATGGTTTAGATGGATTACTTGCAGGGACTGCATCGGTAGCATTTGGAGCATTTGCACTATTAACTTCATACTATTATCCAGAATTTGAAATTATGTCGATTTTTGCATTAACAGTTGTTGGAGCATTACTTGGTTTTCTTGTCTTTAATGCCCATCCAGCAAAAGTGTTTATGGGTGATACAGGTTCGCTTGGCTTAGGTGCGGCAATCGCAGGTATCGCGATATTAACCAAAATGGAAATAGTGTTAGTTATTATTGGTGGAGTTTTTGTTATTGAGACATTGTCTGTCATCATTCAAGTTATTTCTTTTAAAACAACAGGGAAAAGAGTTTTTAAAATGAGTCCGTTGCATCACCATTTTGAGTTACTAGGTTGGTCAGAATGGCGGGTTGTTACAACTTTTTGGTTTGTTGGAATTATTTTTGCAACGATTGGTATCTTAATTGGGGTGGCATTAACTTGAATACATTAAAACAATTTCCATATAAACATGCACTTGTACTGGGGTTAGCTAAAAGTGGTACGGCTGCCGCAACAACTTTATTACGTAATCATATTCAGGTTCGGATCAATGACAGTCAAACAGAAGAAGATGCAGAGATTGTCGAACAATTTACTCGCCTAGGAGCAGAAGTAATTGTTGGTGGACATCCACTCTCTGTATTGAATGAAATTGAAGTGATCGTCAAAAATCCAGGAATTCCATATGATAACCCGGTATTACAAGAAGCAATAAAGAGAGAAATTCCTATTATTACAGAAATAGAATTAGCGGCATTATTGGCTGATCACCATGATATTATTGGTATTACTGGCTCGAATGGTAAGACAACAACAACAACATTAGTTTACGATATGCTGTTGGCAAGTGAACGCCGCATCAAGCTGGCAGGCAATATTGGTGTTGTGGCAACAGAAGTTGCAGAAAAATTACGTGATGACGAAAAATTATTATTAGAGTTATCCTCTTTTCAATTAATGGGTATTCAACAATTTAAGCCAAATGTTGCGGGGTTACTTAATTTATTCGATGCGCATTTAGATTATCACGGTACTGTCGATGATTATATTACAGCCAAAGCAAATGTATTCGTGAATCAAACGAAAGACGATTATTTGGTATATAATTTAGATGATCCAAGAGTAATTGAAGCTATAAAAAAGGCTAAAGCCAAACGTATTCCGTTTTCAATGGAAGAAAAGAACATCGATGGTGCTTGGCTAGACAATGAATATATGTATTTTAAAGAAGAACAGATTATTGCATTGCGTGATATCGTGCTAGTAGGGGATCATAATAAAGAAAACATTTTGGCAGCAATAGCTATTTCTTTATTAATGGGTGCTACGAAAACAGGAATTCATGAAGTGTTAACAAGCTTTTCAGGAGTGGAACATCGTCTACAGTTTGTAGCGAATAAACAAAATCGATTATTTTATAATGATTCAAAAGCAACAAATATGTTAGCGACAGAAAAAGCATTACAAGCATTCCAACAACCTACTATTCTACTTGTTGGAGGTCTCGATCGGGGAGATAATTACCATCTACTTATTCCATATTTAACCTATGTAAAGACGATGATAGTGTTCGGTGAGACGGCAGATAAGCTTCAAGAGGTTGCTAAGCAAGAAGACATTCATGTTACAAAAGTGCAAGATGTGAAAGAAGCAGTTCACATGGCTTATGAGCTTTCAGCGCCTGGAGAAATCATTTTATTATCACCTGCTTGTGCAAGTTGGGATCAATATAAAACATTTGAAGAGAGAGGGAATATGTTTATCCAAGCTGTGCATACATTAGCATAGGGGGATAACTTAAAGATACATACTCTCACATGCAACTAGAAATCCTCCTAATAAAGGAGGATTTTTTTATGTGGAAAGAAAAACTTTTACAGCAAAGGTTTCCAGATCTTATCTTGTTATTTTTAGTTTGTAGTTTATTAATTATCGGTATATTAATGGTATATAGCTCTTCTAACATATGGGCGGAATACAAATATGGGGACAATTACTTCTTCGTAAAAAGGCAACTGTTATTTATTGCGGTTGGTTTTGTTTGTATGTCCATCATCACTTATATCCCATATAATCTTTGGAGACAATATGTCAATCCAATTATTATCTTGTCCTTTTTATTATTGCTAGTTGTATTAGTTCCAGGTGTTGGATTAGTAAGAGGAGGAGCGCAAAGTTGGATAGGGATTGGCGCTTTCAGTATTCAACCCTCTGAATTTATGAAATTAGGGATTATCATATTTTTAGCTGCTTATTTAGCTAAGAACCAAAGGCAAATAACGACGTTTACAAAGGGGTTTTTAATACCGATCTTACTTATTTGTTTAGCATTTGGTTTAATTATGCTTCAGCCTGATTTTGGGACAGGTGTAGTCCTTGTTGGTACTTGTGTTCTAATGATATTTATCGCAGGTGCTAGAATAAGTTATTTCTCCTATTTGGGAATCTTTGGCTTGATCGGATTCTCACTGTTAATCATTTCAGCACCTTATCGTATCAGTCGTATTACAGCATTTTTAAATCCATGGGATGATCCATTAGGTGATGGGTTTCAAATTATTCAATCCTTATATGCGATCGGTCCTGGGAAGTTAATGGGTGTAGGTTTCGGGAATAGTTTACAGAAACACTTCTATCTACCTGAACCACAAACGGACTTTATTTTTGCGATTATTGGGGAAGAGCTAGGATTTATTGGGGCTACTTTTATAATTATCTTATTTCTATTATTATGTTGGCGTGGGATTCAAATTGCATTTGCGGCAAGGGATCCGTTCGCGAGATATGTAGCTTTCGGTATTATTACAATGATTTCAATCCAAGTAATGATTAATATTAGCGTCGTGATCGGATTAATTCCTGTAACAGGTATCACATTACCATTTTTAAGTTACGGAGGTTCCTCTTTAACACTAACTTTATGCTCGATTGGAGTTTTATTAAATATAAGTATGTCTACAAAACAATAATGGCTGCGCGATCCACGAATACAGTAATACAGAAGATGAGCACCTGAAAATGTATATAAGTAATGAGGGAAGAAGGGTCATCAACTAAAACTCAAGAATAAATTTATATTTTGGAAGCTTTGTATGACGTTTATTCATAATATGGTACTCTGAAAACCATAAATTATATTTTGCAGGTTAAATCGTCATTACAAATAGTGTACTTGAAATAAACTTAATCTTATATTCGTGTCATATAGGAGGTAAGTTTTTACATAGTAATGTAGTTTGATTCATATAATTATTCGTTATCTGATCGAAAATTTCTCCTAATTATTTATATAGGATCATATGAGTGATATATTTATATTAAAAAATAACGATTCAATATTGCGCTAACCCCTTTCCACTGTGAACTTAATAATATGATTATTCCTCTTTCTAGTCTGAGCTGAGGTAACATCTTTTTTAAAACCTCTATCGAAAGAATTGTGTTTGATTAATTTGTAAAACATTTCAAGAAGGCGCACGTATATGTAACTTTTATTACAAAACATTACAAACCCTTTAATGACTTGATTCTATAATAATTAAATACTATACTTTACAAGCATCAAATGGTATAATTCATTTATTATAGATATATTTAAATCTAGCTAATAAGTGAATTTGTTAAAAAGGAAGAAACTAATGGAAAAGAAGAAAATAGTTTCCATCGAAGATCGCATTCCTAAACTAAAAGAAGCGAGAAAGAAGAAGGCGAATCGAAGACTATTATTTTATCTAGCAGTCTTTTTTGTTTTAATATCCATCATTGTATATTTACAATCACCTTTAAGTCATATTAAACAAATTGATATAAATGATAATTACGTTCTTTCTAAGGAAGATGTGATTAAAATAAGTGATGTAGCATTAGATACAAATATTTGGATGTTAAATACAGGAAGCACGAAAAAGAAAGTGGAAAATCATCCAGTAATCGAATCTGTTACTGTGAAAAGAAAACTCCCTTTTACTGTAGAAATAAATGTAAATGAACATCATATTGTTGGATTTTTAAAAGAAGAATCAATGTATCATCCTATTCTAGAAAATGGTATGATTATTACTAAGAGCAATATACCTTATACAGGAAATAATCCTTTATTAACTAATTTTGACCATGATGATTACTTAACACGAATGGCGATTGAATTAAATGAATTACCAGAAGATATCTCTAATTTAATTTCGGAAGTATCATGGGAGCCAACGGAAAAAAATAAACATAAAATAGTTTTGTATATGAATGACGGATTTATCGTTCACTCTACCATGAGGGATTTTGCTGATAAAATGAAATCTTACCCATCGATTGTTTCTCAGCTCGATGAAGGAGAAAAAGGTATTATACATATGGGTGTTGGAACTTATTTTGAAAAACTTGAATAGTAATTGTTGTTATTGGAGGTGCCTAATGAATGAATAATGGTGAAGTATTAATAAGCTTAGATATTGGAACATCAGAAATTAAGGTAATTATTGGAGAAGTATTAGAAGATTCATTGAATATTATTGGTGTAGGTACCGCGAAATCCAAAGGGATGAAAAAAGGTGCAATTGTAGATATTGACCAAACGGTACATGCGATAAAAACAGCGGTAGAACAAGCAGAACACATGGTTGATATGACGATTGATCGAGTAATTGTTGCAGTAAATGGAAATCATGTTCAACTACATTCGTGCCATGGGGTTGTAGCTGTTCAAAGCGAAGATCGCGAAATTACGGACGAGGATATTACCCGGGTTTTAGATGGTGCCCAAGTCATGTCACTTCCTCCTGAGAGAGAAATTATTGATGTCATTCCAAGGCAATTTATTGTCGATGGATTGGATGAAATAACGGATCCAAGAGGTATGATTGGTGTACGCTTAGAACTCGAAGGGACGATTATTACTTGTTCGAAGACAGTTTTACATAATATTTTAAAATGTGTAGAGCGTGCTAATTTGACGATTACAGATATTTGCTTACAACCGATCGCAGCGGGTTCTATTGCGTTATCAAATGATGAAAGAAACTTAGGCGTTGCTTTAATTGACATTGGCGGTGGTTGTACAACAGTTTCTGTTTTTAATAATGATCATTTAATCGCAACTTCTGTTATTCCTTTAGGCGGAGATAATATTACGAAAGACATTTCTATCGGCTTAAGAACATCAACAGAAGAAGCTGAGGAAATTAAGCTTCAATATGGACATGCTTATTATGAGTATGCTCGCGAAGATGAGACATTTGAAGCAACGATTATTGGTAGTAATCAAAAAGAATTATATAATCAATTACAAATCTCTGATATGATTGAGGCAAGGTTAGAAGAAATTTTCATGTTATCAGTAAAAGAATTAAGAAGAATGGGTTTTGATGAATTACGGGGTGGGTATGTCTTAACTGGCGGATCCATGAAGATGCAAGGGGTATTAGAGTTGGCACAAGTTGTATTTCAAGCTAATGCTCGCATTGCGATTCCAGACTATATAGGTGTTCGTGAGCCGCAATTTACGGTAGGGGTAGGTACATTACAATTTGCTTATCGAAATGCTAAAATTCAAGGAAAAGATTTGGCTCCTGCTATGATTGTGAGCGAAACTCCAGGAAAACAAAAGAGAGTCAAAAAACCAAAACAGCAACAACAACAGCAACAATCTAATGATGAAGAGTCGAAACAATCAAAAGTGGCCAACTTTTTTAAATCATTTTTCGAATAATCCACGTTCTTTTAAAATATATTGAGCGTTCTTTCTTTAGATTACTAGTGATATTACTTAGGAGGACAAATTATGTTAGAATTTGATATGAGCTCAGATCAGCTAGCTACAATTAAAGTAGTTGGAGTAGGTGGCGGTGGAAATAACGCTGTAAATAGAATGATAGATCATGGCGTTGAAGGTGTTGAATTCATTGCCGTTAATACGGATGCACAAGCACTGAATTTATCTAAAGCTGAAATTAAATTACAAATTGGTGAGAAATTAACTCGTGGACTAGGTGCGGGGGCAAATCCAGAAATTGGAAAGAAAGCTGCCGAGGAAAGTCGTGAACAAGTGGAAGAAGTGTTACAAGGTGCTGACATGATTTTTGTTACAGCCGGTAAAGGTGGAGGTACTGGTACAGGAGCTGCTCCTGTTATCGCTGAGATCGCGAAAGAATTAGGTGCATTAACCGTAGGAGTAGTAACACGTCCTTTTTCATTTGAAGGGATGAGACGTCAAAAGCAAGCTAGTAATGGGATAGGTTCTTTAAAAGATAGTGTAGATACATTAATTGTTATTCCAAATGATCGTTTGCTTGAAATTGTCGATAAGAATACTCCAATGCTTGAAGCATTTCGAGAAGCTGATAATGTACTACGTCAAGGTGTACAAGGTATTTCAGATTTAATTGCTAAACCTGGATTAATTAACGTTGACTTTGCAGACGTCAAAACAATTATGTCTGATAAAGGTTCGGCATTAATGGGAATTGGGGTAGCAACTGGCGAAAACCGTGCGGTAGAAGCTGCTAAGAAAGCTATTTCTTCTCCTTTATTAGAAACATCTATCGATGGGGCACAAGGTATCTTGATGAATATTTCAGGAGGACCTAGTTTAAGTCTATTTGAAGTTCAAGAAGCTGCCGATTTAGTTACTTCAGCAGCTGCCGAAGAGGTAAATGTTATTTTTGGTAACGTCATTAATGAGAATTTGAAAGAGGAAGTTGTAGTAACAGTTATTGCAACTGGCTTTGATGAGTCAGTTAAACCTAAAACACAAATAGGTGCTCGTCCATCTAAAGTGCAACATCAACATGCTGCTACAAATCAGCCTTCAGAATCTCGTGAAACAGAACAACCACGACAGGAAACGTTTGATCATGATGAAGACACATTAGACATACCGACATTTTTAAGAAATCGTAACAATAAAAGATAAAGTATATAAATGAGCGAGTAGGGAGCATATCCTACTCGCTTTTTTTGCGTTTAGGATGGGCTATAACTTGGCAGTGACATTTCACTAAAGGCTTTGCAGTAGAGGTTTAGAACTACGAACAGACGAAGATAAACTAAATATAAGACGGATTTGGAATGAATTTTCAAAGTAAAACACATCTCTTTTATTTGTTATTATTTTTACTATTTGATAAATGATGAACATTGTATTAAAGTTATTTTAATATGACTTAAAAATGAAGGGAGAGTAAAAATGAATTTAGAAGATGCTGAGAAAAACCTAGAGGATGACCTTGAAGAGAAATGTCAGACCGATCTGCTCTGAGTGATAGTTTTTTAGTTACGTAGAGCGCAGAAAGATTAATGGCAGTGTACTTTCTCCTTAAACGAATTGCAAAGCAATGTAGACTATGTCAAGTGAGTTAGTTAAGAAACAAAAGAAACAGAATAGTCACGGGAGTTCTAGGGAATTATTATTTTTGTTGTCTGAGTTTTCAAATCGTATGTAGGTGATGAATTGATTAAGCATATAAGCTTATAATGAAAAAGGGTGATTGGTATGCATACAAGTGAGCAATTAAACTTAGCTGATTTTGAATTTTGGGTTAATGAAGAGCCTTCCACTTTCGATTACATCTTTCCAAACTTTCAAGTTCAAGATAGGATAGGATTAATTGTGCGCCATTCAGGTGGAGGATTCGGCGCTAGTGCTATTCTTATGGCATCGATAACCAAATTTTACGACTTTTATCGAAATCGATTAGGAAACCAACAAGGGGGCTTGAGAATTTATCCCGATTTCTTTATTTTTCATGTTGGGTTTCGGGATTCAGAATATTATTGGATGGATATATGGCCATCACATAAAGAAGTACATGTGGAAGATGAACCAGAGCAAATCCTTGGAGCAATCAATGATAGGGCAATTACTCATCTTATTGTTCCTGATGGTCCAACCACAAAAGTGAAAGCGCTTTACAGTGTGCTTAAACAAGGTTCTTTAGATTTAGATATGGCAACCTTTTTACAAGAGACTGTTAGCAGTGCTGAAGAAAGAATTAAAACATGTTTAATTTATTCACCAGATGGGCGAACTGAAAATAGTGACATTAAAGTAAAAAGTACCTCCGCAGCAGAAAGCAATGTGTTTAAATCAATTCGTGATTCCAAAGATTTACATGAAGATATGCGTAAAGAATTATTTCAGCAACGGGAAAGTCTACTAATAGAAGGAAGTCCAATGGAGACCTACCGACATGCTACATTGTCAGAAGTTATTCCCATGCTCTCGACAAATACAAAAGTAAGTAAGGCTTTACAAAGTATGCTAGATGATTTAACAAGATCTTGAAAATACAAAAAGATGCATCCATAAATATTTTTTAAAGTTCCCTTTTATTCATTTAATTTGATAAAACCATATATCACAGCAAATAACTAAGGAGAAAGAGTTTGTTTGAATTATTATCGTAAATAATTTTCTTATTATTCAAATAATTAATATCTTCGTAGGATGGAGTTAAGAAAATGTAACGAAAGAAGTCTAGGAATTACTGTAGTCGCTTTTTCATTAGCTGCTTGAGTTATAAGCTATTTCGGAAAAACATCTGATGTTGTTTAAATATCAGATGTTTTATTGTATTCGGGAAATGATCAGTAGGATAGTAAGTTCCATCGCAATCATTCGATATGTTTTAATTACTTTCAAATAAACACGATTTGAAAAGCGAGTCATTAAAAGAGATATTATGTGTAAATACGTAGAGAAAAAGCGGATAGCATAATCTATAAAGTGACATTGTTTTAGGACAATTTTCATTATACTAGATGTAATCAGATTTAGTATTGTTGTCTGAAGGGATCGATTCAGTTGATTGTATATCTTGACTTCGTTATTTTGTTGAATGTAATTCTCAATGGAATGATATTATTATTAACTAATTACATGATACGATCTAATACTTCAAAAAAACGGTTATTGTTTGGATCCATCATCGCTACATTGCTCGTTCCGTTACAGCTACTTTATCCAAACTTTTTAGTAAATAGTTTGTGGGGTAAGATATCCTATTCTGTAGGAATAGTGTTATTTACGTTTGGGTGGAGAGGAATCCTAGCGATATGTAAAACAGTAGGTGTTTTTTACTTTATTTCATTTGCAATAGGAGGTGGGATGCTTGGATTTCATTATTTACTAGAAGATGTTTTTACGTATTCAACAAGTAGTTTGTTTTTAACAGCACAAAATATATATGGAGACGATATTCACCTTCTGTTTGTAGTAATTAGTTTTCCATTATTATGGCTATTTACAAAGCGAAGAATGGATGAACATGTACAAGCTAAAATTAAATATGATCAATTGTACCAAGTTACATTAACATTGAATGGACAATCATTCCAAACAACCGGTTATCTAGACAGCGGTAACCATTTGGTTGATCCAATTACACGTAGGCCAGTCGTACTTTGTGATGCTCCGTTTTTAAGAAAGTTTTTCAGTGATAAAGATTGGGACGACTTGTTACAAAGTATTGTAAACGACGATTATGCTTTGCTACCTTCCGTGTTGCAGCACCGAATTTTTATTGTACCATTTCAAGTTGTTGGAGGTGAAACAAGTTACTTATATACAATTAAACCTGAAGCAATGACGATCTATTATGAAGAGAAAATAATCGAGACAAGTCATGTACTTATAGGAGTTCAAATGAATACTTTAACGGAAGATCAACATTATCATTGTTTATTACATCCGCAATTAATTCACTTTTCAAAAGAAGTATCTGCTTAATTAGTGAATGTCATATAGTTTCATTTAACTTTCCTCAACTACATGTTGTAGTTAAGTGTTGGTTTGGGTAATTATGAAATTCACTCTAATGATAAAGATAAGGAGAATGTATGGTGTGGAGATATCGACTGCGAGCATGGTGGAATAATTTATTACTAAAAATTGGCATTAAAAAAGGGGAAATATTTTATATAGGGGGTAAGACAGCTTTACCTGCACCATTAGAAAAAGCGAAAGAGAGACAAGTTTTAGAAAAGCTAGCTGAGGGGGATCAAGCAGCTCGTGCAACATTGATTGAACATAATTTACGATTAGTCGTATATATTGCTCGAAAATTTGAAAACACAGGAATTCATATTGAAGATTTAGTAAGTATCGGTTCCATCGGATTAATTAAAGCGGTAAATACATTTAATCCGGAAAAGAAAATTAAACTTGCGACATATGCGTCTCGTTGTATTGAAAATGAAATTTTAATGTATTTGCGTAAAACAAGCCGTATGAAAACGGAAGTTTCTTTCGATGAACCATTAAATATCGATTGGGATGGTAATGAATTATTATTGTCAGATGTGCTTGGAACAGAAGTTGATATTATAACGAAGAACTTAGAGACTAAGGTAGATAAACAGTTATTAATCAATGCATTATCTACCTTAAATGGACGTGAAAAACAAATCATGGAATTAAGATTTGGATTGATTGGCAAAGAGGAGAAGACACAAAAGGATGTAGCAGATATGTTAGGAATATCTCAATCCTATATTTCTCGACTAGAAAAAAAAATTATTAAAAGATTACAAAAAGAATTTCGGAAAATGGTCTAATGATGATATGTTCTTAATGTAAAAGTAAGCTAAAAACTGAAATAGTAGATGCATGAGGTAGTGCATAAAATATTCCCTCCTAGGACATACTTATTTTTGAGCAGTATGACAACTTGGGAGGGTAAAAGAGAATGCTAAGACATAAAGTAGAAATATGTGGCGTGGATACATCCAAACTCCCCGTATTGAAAAATGAGGAGATGCGTAAATTATTTCAACAGATAGAAAGAGAAGAAAATGTTTTCACAGCAAGGGAGACTTTAATCAACGGTAATTTACGGTTAGTACTTAGTGTCATTAAACGCTTTAATAATCGTGGGGAAAATGTGGATGACTTATTTCAAGTAGGATGTATTGGATTAATGAAATCGATTGATAATTTTGATTTGAAACATAATGTCCGTTTCTCAACATATGCTGTACCAATGATCATAGGTGAAATTAAACGATATTTACGAGATAACAATCCAATTCGAGTATCAAGATCCTTGCGTGATACTGCTTATAAAGCATTACAAGTTAGAGAGAAGTTAATTAGTAAAACACAACAGGAACCAACACCAATTCAAATAGCGAAAGAAATGGGTGTTCCGCATGAAGATGTTGTGTTTGCTATTGATGCCATCCAAGATCCCGTTTCATTATATGAACCAGTTTATAATGATGGAGGAGATCCAATATTTGTGATGGATCAAATAAGTGATGATACAGAAACAGATGATAAATGGGACGATCATTTATCATTGAAAGAAGGTATGTATCAACTAAAAGAACGGGAAAAGTCGATATTAACAAAGCGATTTTATCAAGGTAAAACACAAATGGAAGTAGCTGATGAGATAGGTATATCACAAGCACAAGTATCGCGACTAGAAAAAGCAGCAATCGAACAAATGACTCATGATATGTTTGAATAATCGACCAAGAAGTAGACGGAAAGTTGTCTGCTTCTTTTTTTGCTCAAATTTATCAGTTCCATAATACGGATTTACCGCCACGACGCTACAATATGTAGTTTCGTTGTAACGTCATGGCTATTTTTTGTAATGATGAAATTGATTCAAGTATATTTTTTTGTAACATATACATAGAATAAGGTGGTGGGACAATGGTGACATTATCAGAGTTACAAAGGAAAGAAGTAGTCATGATGCATACGGGAGAAAAATTAGGGTTTATTGATGATTTAGTAATTAATGAGGATGAAGGGATCATTACGTCAATTGTTATTATCGATCGACAAATGAAAGGTTCCTTTTTTAATAAACCGGAGGAATCATTTATAGAGTGGGGGCAAATTGTTACGATAGGTGCCGACATAATATTAATTAATCAGGCTACAAAAGGAGTCATTGAAACAAATACCGAAGAAAAAACAGATTGAACAGATGAAGATTTCATAAAGTATGGTAAAATAAAGGGGAATATAATTCTAGGAGAGATTGAATTAATGACGGTTTTAGATAATTTACAACAAATTCATGCAAAAGTAGAGCAAGTATGTGAAAAAGTAAAGAGAAATTCGGATGAAATTACCATTATCGGAGTAACAAAATATGTTACAATAGAGCGAACAGAAGAATTAATTGCAACAGGAATCAACAATCTTGGCGAAAATAGAACAGAAGAATTTTTACATAAATACGATTCTATTGGAGAACGGGCAAATTGGCACTTCATCGGAACATTACAGTCGCGCAAAGTGAAAGATGTTATCGATAAAGTTCAGGTAATTCATTCATTGGATCGACTTTCAGTAGCAAAGCAAATAAATAATCGTTCTACTGAAACAATCGATTGTTTTGTACAAGTAAATGTAAGTAGAGAAGATGCAAAACATGGTTTAGAGGAAGATGAGGTATTAGAATTCATTCAAGAATTAGAAGCATTTGATAAAGTAAGAGTGATCGGATTAATGACGATGGCACCACATATCGAAGATAAAGAGGAGATTCGTGTCGTATTTAGACGATTGGCGCAATTGAGAGATGTGATAGCAAGTGAAACATTATCCCATGCTCCTTGTACACAACTATCGATGGGTATGAGTAATGATTACGATATTGCAATTGAAGAAGGTGCAACTCATATTCGAATTGGCTCAGAGTTAGTCGGTTCAACAAACGATTCGAGGTGATAATTATGAGTTTCAAAGATAAATTCAAGAACTTTTTTAATACGGATGATGACTATGAATATGTCGAAGAGGAGGTAGATGTTTCGGCAGAAGAGACACGGGCTTTTGAACCAAAACAGACGAGAAATAAAAATGTCGTCAATTTATCCGCCATCCAACAGCCTTCATCAAAGGTCGTATTATATGAGCCGAAATCGTATAATGAAGTCCAAGAGATTGCCGACAATATATTGAACAGACGAGCAGTTGTTATTAATCTACAAAGGATTGATTCTACCCAAGCGAAGCGAATCGTCGACTTTTTAAGTGGAACAGTATATGCTGTAAAAGGAGACATTCAAAAATTAGGATTATCGACATTCTTATGTACGCCAGATAATGTCGATGTGACAGGTACAATATCTAACTCAAATTTTGAAGAAGTTGAATTAGAAAAAGGATGGTAGGAAAGATATGGGTCAAATAGTACTTTTAATTAGTGGTGCCATTACGATTTATTCGTACGCATTGATTGTTTATATTTTTATGTCATGGTTACCGGGTGCACGAGAATCCCAATTTGGGATGTTCTTGGGGCGGATATGTGAACCATATTTAGAACAATTCAGAAAATTCATCCCACCTCTTGGTATGATTGACATTTCACCAATTGTTGCTATTTTAGTATTGCATATGGCAAGAGTTGGGATATTTGAGTTGGTTCGAATGATTGGGATGTAATTGAATGAGTATTTATCAGCATTTCAGAAAACATGAGCATCCTTTTATAGATCAAGTACAGTCATGGCAAGAACAAGTAATGAAAAATTTTATCGCTTATCAATCTGATTTTTTAGATCCTCGCGATCAACAGATTGTGGAAAGCTTAATTGGAACAACGAACGATGATGTGTTTTTCACCTTTTTCGGAGGTAATGATCAGACAGAACGCAAACGAGCGATTATTGCTCCGTTCTATGAGGAAATAACAGAGGACTCATTCGATATTGTTTTATTAGAAGCAACTTTTGAAAGTAAATTTATCACAATACAACATCGGGATATTTTAGGTTCCTTTATGTCATTAGGAATTGATCGTAAAAAAATTGGCGACATACATGTAGCGGAAGACCGATTTCAATTTTTCTTAGCAACGGAGTTAAGTTCCTTTGTCCAAATGAACTTAACGAAAATAAAAAATGCGTCAATTAAACTACGTGAAAAAGCCTTTACACATATGATTGAAAATAAAGATGAATGGATACATAAGCAATATTCCGTGTCATCGCTTCGATTGGATATTATTGTTAAAGAAGTATATCAGATGTCACGCAAAGATGCAGTTCAACATATTAAAGCAAATCGTGTCAAAGTTAACTTTACCGATGTAACTGATCCAGCAATGCAAATCATCGAACATGATTTAATTTCTGTGCGAGGGTTTGGGCGTAGTAAAGTGATTGAGTTACACGGTAAAACACGAAAAGATAAATGGAGAATTACGAGTGCTCGGTTAAAATCATAAATTCGCTAGAAAAAATTAACTAGATGTATTATGATGGTGTATAATAGTTTATAAAGTTGTACTAAAATATAGAAACTTATCATGAAGAATTATGAGCTTATTGGAGCGAATTACTTAGGAGGTGTCTATTTGGTTCTTTCACCATTAGATATTCATAATAAAGAATTTACAAGAGGTATGAGAGGTTTTCGAGAAGATGAAGTGAATGAGTTTTTAGATCAAGTCATTAAAGATTATGAAATTACAATTCGGGCTAAAAAAGACTTTGAAAGTGAAGTTGAAGAGTTGACTGAAAAAGTAGCTCACTTCACAAAAATTGAGGATACATTAAACAAATCAATTGTCATTGCGCAAGAAACGGCTGAAGAATTAAAGGCAAATGCGCGAAAAGAAGCTAAATTGATTATAAAAGAAGCGGAAAAAAACGCTGACCGTATTATTAATGATGCACTTGGTCAGTCACGTAAAATTTCAATGGAAACAGAAGAGTTAAAAAGACAATCAAAAGTATTCCGTACTCGAATGAGAATGCTAATTGAAGCACAACTAGATATGGTAGATAACGATGATTGGGAAGCGTTTTTAGAAACAGATGAAGAAGAAGCTGAAATATTAGTTGAATAAGGACGCATTGCATATCATTATCTGTAAGATGCTTTAGTATGGTATAATAGCACTCATCTGACAGTACAATTTTTGCATCATAAGAATAAACATATTAATTACGATGAAGGAAAAAGTATAAAAGAATAGGACTGATTAAGCGAGCTAGGGTTGGTGGGAGCCTAGTACAGTCTTACTTTTAGAAAATCATTCTGGAGTATCCATTTGAAAGGTAAGTAGGATGGAGCGAATTATTCACGTTACGAATGTCGAGTGAACATAATGGATTCTAACATTATGTTTATAAGGGTGGTACCGCGAGTTTCCTCGTCCCTTTAGGGATTTGGGGATTTTTTTATACCAAAAATCAGGAACATCTCTTAAGGAGGAGCAGTAGTAAAATGGATTATAAAGATACGTTAATGATATTGAAAACAGAATTTCCTATGCGAGGTAATTTACCAAATAAAGAACCTGTACGTAGAGACGCATGGGAAGAAGATGATGTATATGGCCAGGTTCAAGAGCGCACGAAAGGAAGACCCTCGTTTGTATTGCATGATGGTCCTCCGTATGCGAATGGTGATTTGCATATAGGTCATGCTTTAAACAAAGTATTAAAAGACTTTATCGTACGTTATAAATCGATGTCTGGATACCATGCACCATACATCCCTGGATGGGATACGCATGGACTGCCGATTGAAACGGCATTGACAAAGCAAAAGAAAATCGATCGAAAAAAGATGTCAATTGCTGCATTTAGACAAATGTGTGCAGACTATGCGATGGAACAAATTGATAATCAGCGGACACAATTTAAACAATTAGGTGTACGTGGTGATTGGGATAATCCTTATATTACATTAACAAAGGATTATGAAGCTGCTCAAATTAAAGTGTTTGGTGAGATGGCAAGAAAAGGTTATATTTATAAAGGGTTAAAACCAGTTTATTGGTCACCATCGTCGGAATCGGCATTGGCAGAGGCAGAAATAGAATACCAAGATAAACGTTCTCCATCTATTTATGTGTCCTATGAAGTATTTGATGGAAAAGGGATCATAGATGCAGGAACTAAGTTTATCATTTGGACGACAACACCTTGGACATTACCAGCAAGTTTAGGAATTAGTATCCATCCTGATCTGGAATATGTCGTTGTAGAAGTAGAAGATGAGAAGTATGTAGTTGCACATGACCTATTAGAAGCAATTGAAGAAGAGTTAAAATGGGAAGATCCTAAAGTAGTGCAAACATTTATGGGAAGACAAGCAGATAATATGGTAGCAAAACATCCATTTTATGATCGTGACATCGTAGTAATGCTAGGAACACATGTAACAACAGAAGCTGGAACAGGATGTGTTCATACGGCGCCAGGACATGGAGAAGATGACTTTTACGTTGCCCAGAAGTACGATGTGGAAGCATTTTGTCCAGTAGATGATAAAGGGTTTTTCACAAAAGAGGCTCCAGGATTTGAAGGCATGTTTTATGATGATGCAAACAAAGCAGTTTCAGAAAAATTAGAAGAAAACAATGCATTATTAAACTTAAAATTCATTACTCACTCGTATCCTCATGATTGGCGTACGAAAAAGCCAACAATATTTAGAGCAACATCACAGTGGTTTGCGTCGATTAAAGACTTTCGAGAGAATATTCTAGACGAAATTAAAGAAGTCGAATGGCATCCACATTGGGGTGAAACACGCTTATATAATATGGTACGTGATCGTCAAGATTGGTGTATTTCACGTCAACGTACTTGGGGAGTTCCAATTCCGGTATTTTATGGAGAAGATCATGAACCGATTATTACGGATGAAACAGTAGCGTATGTATCTGAATTGTTCCGTGAACATGGTTCAAATATTTGGTTTGAATGGGATGCAAAAGAACTTTTACCAGAAGGATTTACATCTGAACATAGTCCAAATGGCCAGTTTACAAAAGAAACAGACATTATGGATGTATGGTTTGATTCAGGTTCATCTCATGAAGCAGTATTAACACAACGTGATGATCATTTTCGTCCTGCTGATATTTATTTGGAAGGAAGTGACCAATATCGTGGTTGGTTTAACTCTTCTTTATCAACTGCTGTGGCAGTTACTGGAAAATCACCGTATAAAAGTGTGTTAAGCCATGGATTTGTATTAGATGGTGATGGAAGAAAGATGAGTAAATCGTTAGGTAATGTAATTATACCAGCGAATATTCAAAAGCAATTAGGGGCTGATATTTTAAGATTATGGGTATCATCTGTTGACTATCAATCAGATGTTCGTATTTCTCAAGATATATTAAAACAAGTTTCTGAAAACTATCGTAAAATCAGAAATACATTCCGGTTTATGCTAGCAAACTTAGCTGATTTTAATCCAAACGAGCATGCTATTGCGGAAGAAGACTTAGAAGAAGTAGATCGTTATATGTTATATCGTTTGCAAGAATTAATTACATCAGTTAAACAAAGTTATGATTCATATAACTTTGCAGATGTATCCCAAGATATTCATAATTATATTGCTGTTGAATTGAGTGCTTTTTATTTAGATTTTGCTAAAGATGTTTTATATATCGAAGCTGCTGATGATAAAAGACGTCGTAGTATTCAGACGGTTTATTACGAAACACTCGTTTCAATCGTTCAGTTATTAAGTCCAATTATTCCTCATACGACGGAAGAAATTTGGGAGCATATTAATAATGTGGATGCAAAATACGTACAATTAACAGATATGCCATCAGCACGTGAAGTTGTTAACTTTACGGAAGCAGATGTAGAGAAGTGGGATCACTTTTTGAAAGTACGTTCGGATGTTTTAAAAGCCCTAGAGGAAGCACGTCATGAAAAAGTAATAGGTAAACCACTAGAGGCGAAAATAACGGTAGAAGCAAAGGATGATTATACGAAGGAAGTATTAGCTTCGATTCCTTATATTCACCAATTATTCATTGTTTCAGAAGCATCCATCAATGAAGCTCATCCTGAAGCAAAAGAGTACCAGTGTGTACGAATTCATGTAGAGAAACACCCAGGTGAGAAATGTAACAGATGCTGGATGCATGCAGATTCAGTAGGCGAAAATGAAAAACATCCAGAGCTCTGTACGCGATGTGCGGATGTTGTAGAAGAACATTATAATGATTTAGTATAAAAAATTCACAAAATAAATCACACAGAAATTCATCAAAATGAATATACTGTGTGATTTTTTTGTGGTAGAGTGGATTATATATAGTTAAGGAAATATTTTAGTAGGCATAATGATAACACACAACAATCTTATTTTTCACTAATTGATCGGATGAATCGATCACAATGAATAATGAAGGAGTGACTGGATGTGAGAAGCTTTTTGTATTATATCATCTGGACAATTTTATTAGGTGTTATTTTTTATTTCGGTACAATGTTTCATCTGAATTTGAAAGCGTCTATGAGTTATGATGCTAATTACATCCCTTATTTATTGTATGTAATTTTATTTCCAATAGTGGTTGGAATGTTATTACGTTTGCCAAAAACAATCCATGTATTGCGTGGCAACCAGCAAAAATCATATGATTGGATAAAATTACTAGCTATAAACATTCCCATTATATTATTTCTTTTCATACCAATCATCAATTACACATCAGAAATTTTACCTTATTTTTTAATCCAACCATTCATGTTAGTGGATAATATTGTGTTAATGACAATAGCAGGTATCGTGTTTGGTTATGTCATCTTAGATTGTATCAAAACGAAAGCAGTTTAAACACGCTAGTTTATTTGTCGGCTTGCTAAAAATTGAATATTTAATGACGGAAACATACGTCGCTTTCCATGGGATTAATATATACCTACGGAAAGCGACGTATATTATGGATGTGAATTTTACGTAATCATAATTATTATATCTGGAAGTAATTATAATAATTATAGTAGGAGACAGCCTATATAGTAGCTTATTGTTACTTAATTAGTGTAAAATATTTATTGTTAGAAGTGAAGTTGAACGTATTAATTTCTTGCGGAGGTAAAAGATGATTCGTTATTATTTATTAGCATTATTTTTTGTCCTTTTTGATCAATGGACGAAATGGCTTGTTGTCACCAAAATGGA
>JAPFCO010000113.1 GCA_026169505.1 Pseudogracilibacillus sp. | reverse complement strand
GTTTCATAGCAATAACCTAAAAGAAACGTCATTCATATGAACTGCTGCTTAAAGAAAGCCCGATTGATTAATCAATCAGGCAAGGCAATTTTGATATTTTTTGAAGGTTCCTGAATAATACAAAAATGTATTATGTATTAAGTGAAAAATCTTCTTGTTTTCATAATAAAGTCTTCTACTACAGGTGGAAAATAGCGATTTTTCATATGGGCGATATAGACCGTTCTAGATAAGTTACTACTTATTATGGATTTAATAATAAAAGGCGGGTTTTGTAAATGTTTTATATAATTTTCAGGCACAATTGTTATTCCAAGTCCTTCCTCAACAAATGAACACGCAGTTTCAAAACGCTCAATTTCAAAATGAATATTTGGAGTAATGCCAGATTTTCGAAATTCGTTTAAAATATCATCACGTGTTTGGAACCCTTCCTTACTTATGATTAATTGATCATGTTGTATATCGACAACAGAGACCTTTTCAGATGCATCTAATGGATGTCCTTTTGGTAATAGGACAACTAAATTTTCTTTATAAATTGGAATCGTAATGATTTCTTCGTTCTCAAAATGCTGATTCGTTACAGCAAGATGAATTTTATAATTTTGTAACGCCTTCTCTACTTGATTTAAACCTAATACTTCAAATAACTTAATGTGAATGTTCGGATTAGATTTATTATACTCTGCAATGACTTTAGGTAACCAAGACTTAACTGATTCGATGACTCCTATTTGTAATTCAAGCGGACCATCGTGTTTTAAACGTACCATTTCATTACGAACATAATCGAAATGATGAAGTAATTTTTTTGCTTCTTTATATAAAATTTCGCCTTCTTTCGTTAAGGCGATTTTTCGTGTGCTTCTTTCGATGAGATTAAGTCCTATTGTAGTTTCCATTTTTTTTATTGCAGAACTAAGTGAGGGTTGGGAAATATGGAGTACTTTTGCAGCTTTCGTAAAAGTTCCTTGGTCAATCAATGTAGCGAAATATAGTAATGTTCTATGATCCATCTATCATCACCCAGCCTTTAACTTAACTAAGATAATATATTGACGCATCTTCCTATGATCATTGTATAGTATATCTATTTAATTTCAACAAATTTATAGAAGGAACCTATACTATCATTGTTTAAAGGTATTAGACTTACGCTGTTTTCTCTTGATACAGTTAAATAGAATCATTATGTATAAATTTTCAAATGAAGTGTAACTTAGTGGAATCACGGGGAGGAAAATTAAATGGACGTATATAAGAGATTTAAACAACTTGGAATAGAGTTGCCTACAACACCAGAACCAGCGGGTCTTTATGTAGCTTGTCAAAGATTTGGGAATGCGATTTATACTTCAGGACAAGATTGTCGTATCAATGGGAATTTAGTATATGAAGGTAAATTAGGAAAAAATTTATCGATTGAAGAGGGGTATGATGCAGCAAGAATTACGATGCTCAATTGTTTAGCAGTAATTGAAAAAGAATTAGAAGATTTAAATCGGATTAAAAAGTTTGTTAAATTACTATGCTTTGTGAATTCAACAGATGAATTTATTGAGCAACCGTCTGTAATGGATGGTGCATCTCAATTATTAATAGATATCTTCGGAGAATCGGGTAAGCATGCAAGAACAGCAGTATCAGCTTATTCGCTTCCTTTTAATATTCCTTTGGAAATAGAATTGATTGTTGAATTTGAGTGAGGGATCATGCAGAATCAATTATTTCATCTAGAAAGCTTTGTACACTACATTATAACTAATAACTATAAATGTATAGAAAATACGTATTTGAGTTTATAAATGATCTTTAATACAATGAACAGAGAGAGAATCGGCAGGGGGGATGTAATTGTTTTATGAATGGACTGGTAGGGTCGACGAAAATACGAAAGGAAAGCGTCTTCATCAAATTATGCAGAATACAAACGTAGATGACCTAGAAACAGCTACAGATATTTCATTTGGTATTATTGGCTTTGAATGTGAAGAAGGTGTGAGAAGAAATCAGGGCAGGTTGGGGGCGGCAAAGGCCCCAAATCAAATTAGAAAACAACTGGCGAGTACACCATATCATGTGAACAAAGAAAATGTGATTGATGTAGGAAATGTAACATGTATTGGAACGGCCTTGGAACAAGCGCAAGAGGAGTTAGGTGAGTATGTAACTAAACTCATTCAACACAATTATACACCAATTATTTTAGGCGGTGGTCATGAAACGTTCTATGGTCATTATTTAGGTGTGCGTAAGGCGCTAGGTCCAGATAAAAAGATAGGCTTAGTTAATTTAGATGCGCATTTTGACTTACGTAAGGATGATCAATCTTCATCAGGAACTATGTTTCGCCAAATTTTAGAGGCGGATGAAAATACTGATTACTTATGTCTTGGAATACAAAAGTTAGGGAACACGGAACAATTATTTGATACTGCAAAAGCATTGAACGTGAAATATATATTAGAAACAGACTTAGAACCATTAGAAGAAACTTTCGATACAATTGATACATTTGCGGAAGAACAGGATGTTATTATATATACGATTTGTACAGATGTAATCAATCAAGCATTTGCTCCTGGAGTTAGTGCGCCAGCACCGTTTGGGCTACATCCTGACACCCTAAGAGAAATTACGAAACATGTCGTTTGTCAGGAGAGTTTTTTAAGCTTTGATGTTTCGGAAGTAAATCCGAGCTATGATGTGGCAGATAAAACGAGTAGATTAATTAGCTATATTATTGCGGAAGTGTTAATGCATTTAAATGATAAATAAAAACATCTTCTTTGCTACGAAACAGACCTGCGGTAATATGTCAAGAGAAAAATAATTAAATATTTGATTATCAAGGTACAATTTATCTAAAAAAGACAATGCTAAACTAAATCCAGTAAATATATGTAAATTACTGGATAAT
>JAPFCO010000100.1 GCA_026169505.1 Pseudogracilibacillus sp. | reverse complement strand
TCTTATTCTTAATGAGCGTTGTCACTTCCGAAGAAGTTTTTAAACGATTGTACTAATGTTGAACGGTTCATTGAAGCAATAGACGTTGTTAATGGAATTCCTTTAGGACATACTTCCACACAGTTTTGTGCGTTACCACATCCAAGAACTCCTCCTTCGTCCATTAGCCCTGCTAATCTTTCACTCTTATTCATTTCACCTGTTGGGTGAGCATTGAATAATCGAGCTTGAGATATAGCTGCTGGTCCAATAAAGCTTGATTTATCATTAACGTTTGGACAAGCTTCTAAACAAACCCCACACGTCATACATTTAGATAATTCGTAAGCCCATTGACGTTTCTTTTCTGGCATACGTGGGCCAGGTCCAAGATCGTGAGTACCATCGATTGGCACCCAACCTTTGATCTGTTTTAACGCATCGAACATTCTTTCTCTGTCGATGATTAAGTCACGCACGACTGGAAATGTGTCCATCGGCTCTAAACGAACTGGTTGTTCTAACTGATCTACTAATGCAGCACATGATTGACGTGCTTGGCCATTAATAACCATCGAACATGCACCACAGACCTCTTCTAAACAGTTCATATCCCAATGTACTGGAGATGTTTTCTCTCCATCCGCATTTACAGGATTCTTTTGGATTTCCATTAATCCTGAAATAACGTTCATGTTTTTACGATAAGGTATATGGAATGTTTCATCATAAGGAGCTGAGTCAGGGCCGTCTTGTCTAGTTATAATAAATGTAACTGTTTTTTGTTCAGCCATTACTTTTTACTCCCTTCACTTGTTGTTGAGTAATCACGTTTTCTCGGTGGGATTAAAGAAACATCCACTTCGTCATACGTAATGATTGGTGCTTGATTTGCTTCATCGAATGATGCAATTGTTGTCTTTAAGAATTCCTCATCATTACGTTCTGGAAATTCTGGTTTATAGTGAGCACCGCGACTCTCATCACGTTTATGAGCTCCCTGAGTGATAACACGTGCTAAGTGAAGCATGTTTTTTAATTGACGTGTGAACATAACACCTTGGTTACTCCATTTTGACGTATCACCTACATCAATGTTTTCCCAACGCTCTAAAAGTTCCGCGATTTTTTCATCTGTTTTTAAGAGTCGATCATTTTCACGAACAACTGTAACATTATCCGTCATCCATTCACCAAGCTCTTGGTGAATTTGATATGCGTTCTCTTCTCCATTCATACTTAATAGTGCTTCGAATTTCTCTTGCTCTTGTTTTTCGTAAGCCTCAAATAAGTCTGGAGCCATGTCAGTTACATGTGTTTCTAAGCCATCAATATACTCAATTGCATTAGGACCAGCAACCATTCCACCGTAAATAGCAGATAATAATGAGTTTGCTCCTAATCTATTTCCACCGTGTTGTGAATAATCACACTCTCCGGCAGCAAAAACACCTGGTATATTCGTCATTTGATCATAGTCTACCCATAGCCCACCCATTGAATAGTGAACAGCTGGGAAGATTTTCATTGGAACTTTGCGTGGGTCTTCCCCAACAAACTTCTCGTAAATTTCAATAATTCCACCTAATTTAACATCTAGCTCTTTTGGATCCTTATGAGATAGATCTAGGTACACCATGTTTTCCCCATTGATTCCTAGTTTTTGATTCACACATACGTCAAAAATCTCACGTGTTGCGATATCACGTGGAACTAGGTTTCCGTAGGCAGGATATTTCTCCTCTAAGAAGTACCAAGGTTCTCCATCCTTATACGTCCATATTCTTCCACCTTCACCACGAGCAGATTCACTCATGAGGCGTAACTTGTCATCGCCCGGAATAGCAGTTGGATGGATTTGAATAAATTCACCGTTCGCATACTTTGCACCTTGTTGGTATAGCACACTTGCTGCTGATCCAGTGTTAATGATAGAGTTTGTTGACTTCCCAAAAATAATTCCTGGTCCGCCTGTTGCTAAAATTGTTGCATCAGATGCGAATGACTTAATTTCATGGGATTTAATGTCTTGTGCGACAATTCCTCGACCGACACCTTCATCATCGATAATCGCTCCTAGGAATTCCCATCCTTCATACTTTGTTACAAGTCCTTCTACTTCATAACGACGAACTTGTTCATCTAATGCATATAATAACTGTTGCCCTGTTGTTGCGCCCGCATATGCTGTTCTATGGTGTTGCGTACCACCAAAACGACGGAAGTCTAACAGTCCTTCTGCAGTTCGGTTAAACATAACTCCCATACGGTCTAACATATGAATAATACTAGGTGCTGCATCACACATTGCTTTAACTGGTGGTTGATTTGCTAAGAAGTCTCCACCATAAACAGTGTCATCAAAGTGAATTGCAGGAGAATCACCTTCCCCTTTCGTATTCACCGCACCATTAATTCCGCCTTGGGCACAAACAGAGTGAGAGCGTTTAACAGGTACAATTGAAAATAAATCTACTTGAACGCCTGCTTCAGCAGCTTTGATTGTTGCCATTAAACCGGCAAGACCGCCACCTACTATAGCGATTTTACGATTACTCATTATTTATACTCCCTCCCCTAATTCGTTATGCTCCAATACCAAATTGGATAATCGTTCTAATTCCAATATAACTGACAACGAAAAACACGATGACAGATAAGTATGTAACAATTTTTTGTGAACGCGGAGATTGTGCAATTCCCCAGTGTACACAGAAACTCCATAGTCCGTTAGCTAAATGGAAAACAACGGCTATGATGGAAATAATATAGAACCAGAAAAAGAATGGTTGAGTTAATATATTTTCCATTAATGCATAGTCTAATTCAGCTCCAAGAGCTACTTGAACTCTTGTTTGCCATACATGCCAAGCTATAAAGATTAGTGTAATAATCCCCGTAATTCGTTGTAATGTGTACATCCAGTTACGGAAAAAACCATAGCTCTTGTTGTTATAGCTCGGTACCCATAATGCGATATAGACCCCTAAAACGGCATGAAATAAAATTGGTAAATAAATAACAAAAACTTCTAATGCAATTACAAATGGAAGCGAGGCCATAAAGTTTGCAGCTTTATTAAAGCTCTCTTCTCCATACACAGCAAAGTGGTTCACGACTAAGTGTTGTACAACAAAAAGACCAATTGGAACAACACCTAGTAATGAATGCAATCTCCTGTTAAAATATTCACGATGCTCCACTGTGTTACTCCCTCCTTAACTTAATTTATTTATATAAAATTAAAATTGCACAACAAGTTTGGAAAAAAGAACTCTTTACATAACTATTGTTCGCTTGTTATTTAATTTATATATCCCTATTTGTTCCCAAGTCCAATGATTCACTAAAACGCAATAGAAGATGAGTTGTCATCAAATTGTTATGTATAAATATGACAATCACGTGAATACGATTAAACTAGAACTCAAATATTCAGGGTCGAGTCTTCTTTATTGTACTTCTTACTGTAAAAGGCGTCAAGAAAAGGGCCATCATTTTCATGTAATTAAATTAGAGTATTCCCCTCAAAAGATGAAATTTAAGACGTTTCATACTTAAATAGGAACAACATATTATTCTTTTGAAACTTAGTCAATTTCATCACACAGATTTATCGCCGCTTGAATCGTTCTTAAACTTCAGGTGATAGCGACGTAGCTAATTTAGGTAATTATGAAATTGACTCAACTATGTTATAATAGATAACTAGCTAGTTTGTATTTTATAATAAAGGAGAAAATAAATGGAATCTAAATTAATTTCACTTTCAACATTAGATGATTTTCCAACTGATACCATAGGTCAAGACATATTACGTTACATCGGTTTACCGGAAGTCTTAGGTCCTGAAAAAGACACATTACTATACTTTATGGGTAAAAGTATCGCTCGCAAATTCAACTTTGAAAAAATGGAAGATATCATTTATTTTTTTTATAAATTGCGGTGGGGAAATTTAGAATTAATAAAGGAAAAGAAAAGCACTTTAAACTTTCATTTAATGTCGGATGACGTTGTCCATCGAATGAAATCATCATTAGAAACAGATTTCCGCCTTGAAGCGGGGGTTATTGCTGAAACTATCTTTCAGGTAACTGGTCGTCCGTGCGAATGCGTTGAAACAACGAATGAAAGACTCTTGCGTGTTGAGTTTACAGTTCATTATCTAGATTAAAAATAGTTTTTAGCTAGAAATTAGGATTTTTTCTATATTTCTAGCTTTTCTTTACTTCCTTTTGTAATTCTTCTTGTATTGCCACTGCTACATTTGCAGGAATACCTAATTTCGTTATCTCTTCTGTCGAAGCCTTTCGAATCTCTGGAATTGATTTAAAGTGGGTTAATAATAAATTTCTTCGTTTAGGTCCCACTCCTGGTATTTTATCTAGTTCGGACTGGATTAATCCTTTGCCACGTAACTGTCGATGGAAAGTGATTGCAAACCGGTGTACTTCGTCTTGAATTCGTTGAACAAGGTAAAATTCATTTGATCGACGCTCCAGTGGGACAATCTCAGGTGGGTTACCAAATAATAATTCCCCTGTTTTATGTTTATCATCTTTTACTAACCCACTTAACGGTATCGATAATCCTAATTCGTTTTCTAACACGTCTCTTGCAGCCGATATTTGCCCTTTCCCTCCATCAACGATGATAAGGTCGGGTAACGGTAAATCCTCTGTTAACACGCGTTTATACCGTCTACGAATAACTTCACGCATCATCTCATAATCATCTGGTCCTACTACTTCTCTAATTTTATATTTACGATAATCATTTTTATTTGGTTTTCCATCCATGAAAACGACCATAGCAGAAACAGGGTCTGTCCCTTGAATATTAGAGTTGTCAAAAGCTTCAATACGACGTGGAGTTTCAATATGAAGGAGATCACCAAGTCGTTCCACTGATTTAATCGTCCGTTCTTCATCCAGTTCAATTAAACTAAATCGTTCCTCTAATGCAATTTTTGCATTTTTTCTCGCTAAATCAACTAATTCTTTTTTCTTTCCTCGATATGGTGTATGAACATTGGTTTCTAACAATTGTTCTAATAGATCATCATCTGTTCCTATTGGTACTAATACTTGCTTCGGTTTCAAATGGCGTTTATGCAAATAAAATTGACCGATAAAACTAACAAATGCATCTGTTGCTTCTGTATAAAACGGAAATATGGAAACATCCCGTTCCATCAGTTTCCCTTGTCTAACGAAAAATACTTGAATACACATCCAGCCCTTATTGTAACTGTAATTAAACATATCAATATCAACGTTTTCATTTAATGTTACTTTCTGCTGTTCCATGGCGGCTTCAATATGTGTAATTTGATCACGATGTTCTTTCGCCCGCTCAAAGTTTAATTCTTCACTTGCTTTGAACATCTTGCTCGTTAAATCATTTTTTATATCACGATATCCACCATGTAAAAAGGTAGATATTTCTTGGATAATCGCTTGATAGGTAACCTTTGGAACTGCCTCTTTACTACAGGCTAGACATTGATCCAAATGATAGTACAAACAATATTCCCCCGGTTTATTTGAACATTTCCGCAAAGGATATAAACGATCCAATAATTTCTTTGTTTCTCTTGCTGCAATAACATTCGTATAAGGACCAAAGTATTTCCCGCCATCCTTCAGCACTTTTCTTGTAATAAGAAGCTGTGGATGACGTTCATTTGTAATTTTCAAATATGGATACGATTTATCATCTTTCAACATGACGTTATATTTCGGATCATATTTTTTTATTAAATTCATTTCTAAAATAAGGGCGTCTATCTCTGTCGATGTAACGATATACTCAAAATCAACGATATCCATTACGAGTCTTTGTGTCTTTTCGTCATTTGCACCTTTAAAATAAGAACGAACACGGTTACGTAACGCTTTTGATTTACCAACATAAATGACTGTGCCATGTTTGTCTTTCATTAAATAACAACCAGGCCTCAGTGGCAAAACTTTTAATTTTTCTTCGATTGAGACATTCATACTACCACATCCTTATTTCAAAAAAACGTACATGAGTTCATCCTACATAAAGATAATCCCTTGATTCATATAGAGTCAAGGGATTACATAGTTTTTATTTTTACATATTATGCATGTTTGTTTACTAATTCAGCTAAAGCCTCTTTTGGCTGGAATCCAACAACTTGGTCAACTACATTACCGTCTTTAATAAGTAATAATGTTGGGATACTCATCACACCATATTTTCCAGCTGTTTCTTGGTTATCATCTACGTTTAATTTTACAATCTTTACAGTGTCACCAAGATCTCCATCTAGTTCTTCTAAAACTGGAGCGATCATTTTACATGGACCACACCAAGGTGCCCAAAAATCAACTAAAACTAAGCCGTCTGCTGTCTCTTGCGCAAAGTTTTTATCATTTACCTCTGAAATTGCCATTTTTAAATTTCCTCCATTTCTTTCTTTCATGCTACTTAGTCGATTATATCATCTGACTTTCTACCATGCTAATAGTTTGCTTATATACGGATCTAATATTCGTTTAATAAGGACGGTACATTGAGATGTATGACGGTATTGATCAAGGAATAATTCCTCTGATTCATCCCACAGTCCATTGCCTAGAAAAAAACCTGACTAGTAGTGCTAAGTCAGATTTCCTTCTTGTTACTCCATTCCATCGTACGGATTTATCGCCACGAAGCTACAATATATAGTTTCGTTGTTTATTGCAGTTGTTTAACTTCTTCAATTAATAATGGCATGATTTCAAATAAGTCCCCTACAATTCCGTAGTCAGCAATATTGAAGATATTCGCATCTTCATCACTATTAATAGCTACGATGACTTTCGAGCTCGACATACCTGCTAAATGCTGGATTGCCCCT
>JAPFCO010000132.1 GCA_026169505.1 Pseudogracilibacillus sp. | reverse complement strand
AACTATATTATGACTGGTTCATGGTCAGAAAAGGCTAGCAAAGAAGCTAAACTATTTGGTAAAGTACAAGATTCAATCACTTCTAAAGAAGACCAGTATCGTTATATACCTGAAGTTACTAATGCGGACTTCAATGACGACGATGCTTATATCCACATCACTTCCAACAATACAATATATGGAACACAATGGGATCAATTTCCCCATACAGGTAACGTTCCACTTATTGCAGATATGTCGAGTGACATTATGTCTAAACCTGTGGATATTGAAAAATTCGACTTAATCTATGCCGGTACACAAAAGAACCTTGGACCATCCGGTGTTACCGTTGTTATTATTAAAAAAGATTTGCTAAAAAAAGCTAATAATACAATTCCAACCATGTTCGATTACAAAACACATGTTGAGAAAAACTCCTTATATAATACACCACCAACATTTGGGATTTATATGCTTGGTGAAGTATTAAAGTGGATCGAAGGATTAGGCGGATTGGATGCAATTGCCAAACAAAATAAAAATAAAGCAGCTTTAATATATGATGTCATTGATGAAAGTAATGGATTCTATATTGGACATGCCGCTAAAGATAGCCGTTCCTTAATGAATATTACTTTTCGCCTAAAAGATGACGAACTTGAGAAGCAATTTTTAGCGGAAGCAAAGCAGGCTGGATTTGTCGGTTTAAATGGCCATCGTTCTGTAGGCGGATGCAGAGCTTCTACCTACAATGCTGTTCCATTTACAGCTTGTAAAGCGTTGAGTGATTTAATGATTCAGTTTATGAACAAGAACAGCTAATATAAGGAGCATCCTCCTCTTTCGGTGGGGGATGCTTTTATTTATTATCGTTATTTTTACAATAGAAACAATTTCATCATTGCTAAAATAGCTACGTTGCTACAATCTGTAGTTGGGAACAATTGAAGTAAACCCCATATTGTAGTAGTGTAGCGATAAATCCAGATGATCAAATTAACTAAAGAAATGAAACCATGGTTTAATATATAGATTCACGGGAAATCTATGGATACATAAAGCAATCACTCCGGATGATTAAATGAACTACATTAATTAAAAATACATAAGAAAGAGGTTTTGTATGAAGAAACTTACACCAGTATTTATAGCATCGTTTATTTTAACTGTCCTTTTTATTTTATGGGGTGCCGTTGCACCTAATAATTTGGAATCTGTATCGACAAGCGCACAAAACTTCTTGCAAGCAAATTTTGGCTGGCTTTATCTTATTGCGGCAAGCGTCATTTTACTTTTCGTCATTTATTTAGCGTTTTCTAAGTATGGAAATATTAAGTTAGGTAAAGATGATGATGAACCTGAGTATAGTACATTTAGTTGGTTCGCCATGCTCTTTAGTGCAGGAATGGGTATTGGTCTTGTCTTTTGGGGTGTTGCTGAACCTGTGTCACATTATTTCATCCCACCGTCCGGTGATCCAGAAACAACCGAGGCAGCAGAAACTGCTTTACGATTTTCTTTCTTTCACTGGGGATTACACCCTTGGGCCATCTATGCGCTCATTGCATTATCACTTGCCTTTTTTAAATATAGGAAAGGCGCTCCAGGAACGATTAGTGCAACCTTCTATCCTATTTTAGGTGATCGAGTGAACGGACCAATCGGAAAAACAATTGATACAATTGCTGTGTTTGCAACTGTATTTGGTGTCGCAACATCACTTGGATTAGGTGCAATTCAAATTAATGGTGGGCTGACCTACCTTAATAGCGCTATTCCAGATGGTTTTAGCACCCAAATTATCATTATTGTGATTGTGACTATTTTATTTATGCTTTCTGCCATATCTGGAATCGGACGAGGTATTAAATGGCTTAGTAATGCTAATATTGTTTTAGCTATTTTATTAATGTTATTCTTTTTATTTCTTGGACCGACAGCTTTTTTAATGGATTTATTTACAACAACAATTGGTAGTTACTTCCAAAACTTACCTAGAATGAGTTTTCGTTTAGCCCCATTCAGTGAAGAAGGTAGCAGTTGGATACAAGGTTGGACTATCTTCTATTGGGCTTGGTGGATTGCTTGGTCACCATTTGTAGGGACATTTATTGCTCGAGTTTCCAAAGGAAGAACGATTAGAGAATTTATTATTGGGGTTCTTGCTGTACCAACTACTTTTTGTGCTCTTTGGTTTACTATATTTGGAGGTACGGGAATTTATCTTGAGCGATTCAAAAATACCGGTATTTGGAATGCGATGGAACAAGGAGACTATACAGAGATTGCATTATTCGCTACATTAGGTGAATTACCATTTCCTACAATTTTAACGATTGTTGGGATTATTCTAATTGCTATTTTCTTTATTACTTCTGCGGATTCGGCTACGTTCGTCATTGGTATGCAAACAACAAACGGTATGTTCAATCCGCCACTTAGAATTAAACTTATTTGGGGATTAATCCAATCTGCAGCAGCTTCGGTATTGCTATGGTCTGGTGGGTTAAATGCATTACAAACAGCCTCCATTGTGTCAGCATTTCCGTTTGTATTTATTTTACTGCTTATGATGTTTTCCTTACATAAGGGACTGAAAGAAGATGTTGCACAAACAAATGCACCAAAAACGAAAAAGAAAAAAGTCTTTTAAACTGGAGGTTATCAAATGAAGTTAATCAATGTTCGTAAAGGTCAGTTTGTCTATTATGAAAATAAATTGCATAAAGTATATTCCATCAAACCTTTTTTCAAACAATCTGTTCATATTGCCCGGCTAGAGGATTTTGAACAGGAACTTGTTACTGCAAGAGAAATTAATTATTATCGTCCGAAACATTTGGATAGCTTTATTTGTCAATCGAAGCGATTCACCCTTCATAAAGAGCAACGTGCTAAGGTTGGGGATTATATACTTGTTATAAATCCTCGACCAGATTCTTTGGATCACCACCATTTACACGCAATTGAATTAGTATCTTCTTTAGAAGATAACGGTGTAATTAGTAATAAATCCAATGGTATTAAACATAATGAATATTGGGTTATGGTGCCTGGTTTATTGGAAGGTGCTACTATTATCGATTATCAGTTTCCTGATGCAGAGAGCGCAGGTATGATAGAAACAAGCGAATTAACGGATGAAAGCCAAATGGAAGTTCCTTTACCTAAAATCGGTGATATCTTCCAAAAAAATGATACAGAACCATTTTTTCAAGCGATGGTTGTTGCTATCGATGGGCAAACCATTCACCTGGGTGGTAATGTACAAGTTCCGGCAGAGGAATTAGTCGATACAGATCGTTGGACCTTTATTCTGAACGTGTACGAGCAATAAGGATTGCTCCCCTTAATAAAGCGTCCGTAAAAGGCATGATTCAACATTTGAAATGCATATGACGCAATTAATTGTTTAAAAAAGCATCATTAGGGAAATTAATAAGACTGAATGGAGGTAATGTTAAATGAAAAATATAGTACATTTTATGTTTGCAATCATGTTAATCGGAGTGCTTGCAGCATGTGGTGGAGATTCTACTGATAATAATGATGTAGAACTAGATGACACAACTGAAACACCGGAAACAGATGATGCAGCAACAGAGGAAAACCCGGATCAAGCTGATGACGGTACAGAGAATGATGAAGCAACAAATGGTGACGTTGCACAAGATGATGATCAGGCGACAATCAAAGAAACAATGGATGAACTTGGCTTAGCAGAAATTGAAATTAAAATCGAATATCCAAATGACAACGATTATGAAGTGGAAATCGATAAAAGTAGTCAAGGCAACTATGAAGTAGAGTTAGATGATGAAATCAACAATATAAAATTAAAAGGTATGGATGCTTTTGACACCATCTTACCAAACTTAGAAAAGCTTGATATAACGAAAGAATCAAGCAAAGAAGATGTTATTGCACAAGTCATCGAGGCATTTGAATTGAACGATGATTATGAAGAATATGATATCGAAGTCATATTTTCAGATGGTACCAAAATGGAGTTTGAATCAGAAAATTAAGCATTAAGGGGACCATCGAGTCTCCTTTTTTATTTATTATTTTAGTATAACGCCAAATATTGTCACCTTTATGAAAAGTATCATAATAAGCAAGTAATAGTATTTCGTTGACAAAATGTGAAAAAAAATATATAGTAAAATATGTTGACTTCATACACAACTCCGTAGCTTAGCTAGGAGGGTACCATCTTACTAGATGGGCGTGTAAGCTTATAAGCACTGTTAGCTCAGCTGGTAGAGTGCCACCTCGACAAGGTGGATGTCATAGGTTCGAGCCCTATACAGTGCACTAATTTAAAACGCTATACCCTTTATGTATCATTGGGTATAGCGTTTTTGTTATGATAAAATCAGGCTAGATATAAAATTGTATCAAACAAAAACTGTTTGTCCCACCTAGGAACAAACAGTCTTTTCTAGCTATCCTACTTATTATACTTTTGTTGGTGAATTATCGGTATTTTCAAGAATCATTTTCAAGAATTTTGTAGGGATGTTGAATTCATTTTTAACATCCGAAAGAGTCGTGGCATCCCCTGCCCCTAATTGTTTTATTTCATTTATTTCTTTATGAAGATATTCCATTTTCTGATCCAATTCGTTGGCAGATTCCGCCGCTTCTTTTAACTCTTCTACTATCTTTTCAGGGACATATTTATTATATTTATAAAATATTTTATGTTCCAAACTAGCCCAAAAGTCCATTGCGATTGTCCTGATTTGCAATTCAACGAAGACGTGCTCAACTCGGTCTGACATGAACACAGGAATTTGTAATATCATATGAAGACTTCGGTAACCATTAGGTTTCGGGTTATGTATATAATCTTTATACTCGATTACCTCAACATCTTGTTGTTTTTGAATCATGTCACTTAGTTTATAAATATCAGAGTTAAAAGAACAGTTGATACGAATGCCTGCGATATCCCGCATGTTTTCCTTTATCGAAGACAATGACAGTTCAACATTTTTACGACGCGCTTTTTTAACAATACTTTCTGGTGTTTTCAAACGGGTTGTAATATGTTCGATCGGGTTATACTCATGAATAAATTGAAATTCCTCTTCCAAAATATTAATTTTTGTACTCATTTCGTCTAACGCAAATTTATAAGCAAGCATGAATCTCGTCATGTCTTTCTTCAGTAGGTTTAATTGGATATAATCTTGTTCATTTGTAGCTTTCAAAATACACTCCTCTTTTCTTTACATTGCAATCTCTTAGATGTATTTAATACTTACTGGAATGACTGATAAAAACTCTTAGCACTATACATTTAAGTGTATGATAAACCTTCATAGATTACAAATATGCAAGCGTTGTTTTATTCATCCAAATTTAAAAAACAGGTAGCTTCACTAACCTTAGACGGGTAAGCAAAACTTCCTGTTTTTATTAAGCTGCTTTTTTAAGTGAAGCAAGATAACTATTTCTTTTCTCCACATCAAACCGACCACTTGATTTTGACATTACGACAGTAGCCAATGCGTTTCCAAGTACGTTTACTGCTGTACGTGCCATATCTAACAATCTATCAACACCAGCAATAAATGCTAGTCCCTCAAGCGGAATTCCAACCGTTCCTAATGTTGCTAGAAGTACAACAAAGGAAACTCCAGGTACACCCGCAATTCCATTAGAAGTAATCATCAATACTAATACTAATGTAATTTGTTCCACTATACTTAGATCAATTCCATACAATTGAGCAATGAAGATTGCTGCAATCGCTTGATACAAAGTAGAACCATCTAAATTAAACGAATATCCCATCGGAATGACAAAGGAAACAATATCTTTTGGACTCCCAGTCTTCTCCATCTTCTCCATCATTTTAGGTAATACTGTTTCCGAACTTGATGTAGAATATGCCAAAATCAATTCATCTTTTAATACTTTTATAATATTAAAAATGCTCGAACCTACCGCTTTTGCAATACCGCCTAAGACGAATACAACAAAGAATATCATCGCTCCATAGACAAGGATCATTAACTTTGCAAGCGGAATCAATGATTCTAAACCAAATTTTGAAACCGAGACTCCAATCAATCCAAACACACCAATTGGCGCAAACTTCATGATTAAATTAGTCACCCAAAACATCGCAGCTGAGGTTCCTTCAAAAAATGCAAGAACAGGCTTCCCTTTCTCACCAACCGAAGCAACACCTAAACCGAATAATACAGAGAAAAAAATGATTGCAAGCATGTCTGCTGATGCCATAGAATCGATAATATTACTTGGTACAATACCTACAAGAACATCCATAAAACCTTCATTTTCAACCTCTTCTGTCGTTTGAACGTACTCACCGATATCGCCTTTAGACAGAGTAGACATATCAATACCTTCGCCCGGTTTGAAAATATTAGCTGCAGATAAACCAACAACGATAGCAACCAAGGAAATAACTTGGAAATAAATCATCGTTTTTCCGCCAAGCTTACCTAATTGTTTTAAGTCACCAGTCCCTGCAACCCCTACGATTAGTGTAGATACAATAATTGGAACAACAATCATTTGAATCATATTTATAAAGATCGTACCTAATGGTTGCAAGTACGTTTCAATAGCAGGATTACCATAAAAAATTGCACCAACAATTATCCCTAAAAACAAACCAACGAGAATTTGGTAGGCCAGGGGAAATGAAAATTTCTTCTTCACTTGTATGACACCTCTTTTAAAATTAAATCTTTTACTACGCCTAACACCCATTATACTAAAAATAATGCTCTTAATTTTAAGCGTATATTACTTACATAAGTTGCAATAATACTACATTGAAAAACAAATAGCAATATTATTTTTATTTTTCTATTCTTACTAATAATTGCTTAAATACGAATAGTCTGAAATAGTAATTCATTAGTACTAGCGCTTAGTTTTATATCGTCTATAGAAATGAAACAAACAGTATTATGAGTGGGCAAACGAATAAATTGGCTTTGCTAAAGAACCTATATTATTTGGAAGAAACTACAATACTTCATTAAATAAAATTACTGGATAATAATGACATATATCATCCTAAATAAACGAATATTCCTGGTTAGCTAAAAGCGAAATATATATTGACAACAAATAAACCTCCACCCTAAATCAGACTAGGACAGAGGTAAGTACGATAAAAGATCTATTTATCCAAATCAGTATTCTGATTTGGTGGTTTACGATCATAATTAATGTCCTCTCCAAATTCAACACCATAATTTACATCCTTGGACGGTGCTGACCGATTGTTGTCTAATGGACTATCTGTTTCTGTCATGGGATCGAACAACATGGTTAAGCAGAACAGACCACTTAATCCGACAAGACTATAAATCACTCGCGATAAAGCAGCATTTTGTCCACCAAAAATTGCTGCTACTAAATCAAACTGAAAAAAACCAATTAAACCCCAATTTACCGCACCGATGATAACTAAAATAAGAGCAATCCGTTTTAAAGTGTTCATATAATTATTTCACCTCCCGGATACATCATTTAAATCAATCTTATCTTTTACCTTAAACACAATTTCATACAATTTATCACCTTTTCATCGTTACGTTCAAAAGTTGATATATAATATACAAACCCAAATAAGAACCCGTAATTAAGAAAAAGGGATTTAGGAAAATCGCATGAATATTTGTCATAAAAACAGTTTCATCTCGTATGGTTTGATAAATGGAAACAAATGCAATATTGCCAATGACCAGCGTTGACACAAAGGCAGTAATATTAAAAATAAAATGTAACCTTTCCATTTTTTTCTTAGGAAGAACATCGAAAGAGGAAGGAATATACTTGCCAAGACAAGAAATGCAGTCACGAGAGCTCCTCCCTTTTATTTTATCCACTTTAGTATGATCATGTCAGATTAATATTATTCTTAGGAGAGCTTTGTAATGAAAAAGATATGGAATGCTTATATACAAATCAAGGGTAGCAAGTTAGAAATGATTAGTTGTGAGGATCGATTTATCCAGACTTTCCTTTACTAAAATCAACACCTCTTCTATTTATATTGCTAGTGAATTGATGCCTTTTTCATTAAAATAAGGATCTTCTTTTTCTACGCTTTGCTTCCTTTTTGTGTAGTGAAACTAGTTGCTTATGTTATTATTGATATAAAGTATTTTGTATGATTAGTAGTATCCTAATTGGTTTGTTAATTTAAAAATAAAGTAGTTCTAATAAAATGAATTGCTATTTAACGTTATAATTAATTT
>JAPFCO010000473.1 GCA_026169505.1 Pseudogracilibacillus sp. | reverse complement strand
CTTCTCCAGCTTCGGTTATTAGTAATTCCCTCTCTTGTGCCATCCCATTAAACATATCATAAATATCATTTGTATGAACATTGGCTTCTTGGATAAGATCTAGTGCTACCGCATCGTTGCCAGCTTCCTTTTCCTGTATTGCTTCAAGCAAAAGCCCTTCCCATTCTTCCATTATATCTAGTGTCTCTTCTACTTCCTTAGAATCGGTTAATGCAAGCAGATCTGTCGTTAGTTCCTGTCTTGCTTCCATCGTTTCGAGTAATTCATCTTTTAATTGTGGTTGTTCCAATAAGAAGAATCCCCTAATCATTGCAACTTGTTCTAATACGTTTTGAGCCATATTTTCATCGACAATCAATAATGGCACTTCTTGTTCAATCATATTATCTGTAAGAGTATCGATTTGCTTAAATGAATTAAATAGCAATACAACCATTGCAAGAACTAATAAAACAATTAAACCAAACCCTACTAATATTTTCGTCCTAACACTTTTCATTTTATACATTTTATCCCTTCCTTCTCGGTGACTTAATATGTAAGTTAATCTAGTTATTACGACTCAATCGAAATGTAATAATCGAGCCATGATAACCCCTCTGTTAAGGCTGTATCGTTGTTACGATATAAATACACGGAAAAATTATTATTTTTCTCAAACAGCCTACTTACTATATCGGCAGCTTTTAATTTATGTTTAATAACTGAATCAATTTCATCAAATATAACGACTTTATTGTGATTTACTTCACTCACTATTCAAAAACGACTTACCTATCTCTAAAAACAACGTATTGTTTCTACATAAAACCAACTGTAAAAATGCTTTATATACAAGGACTATCAAAGAAAACGTTTACTTATTGACTTCCGCCATAATTTAGACATAAACATTTGAATACTTTGTGAAAACATTCACATTAGTAGTGAAATAAATTTTATATCCGCTATACTATAGTTAATAAATACTTTAAAGGATGGTGCTTTCCATGGTTGGAACAGCTCTATTGATTAATGACGATAATACGGTAACAGTTTTAGAAGATGTAAAAGAAAAAGAATTAACAGACAAAGTAAATCCGGCAGTTTCTGTTATTTTCTGTGAAGAAGCAATTGACTGGGAATACGGTTATTAAAAGATAAAATGGATGTATGGTTTGTAGGGACTCTCCTCCCTACAAACTTTTTTTTGATGAAATTCACTTAATATCTGGATCAACGTTTTATTCCACAAAATTGGCGTGGCTCCCTGTTAGCAATCGCTTTAAAATTTATGTGTCGTAATCAACTTGAATTAATCAAAGGCAAGCACCATCCAGTTAGTACGTATTTAGCAAATATAGAAAAATAAACTGGACAGGGCCCATCCCCTTCCAGTTTATATATGATTACTTACTATCTGAATCAATTTCACCCACATATGTAAATAAGGCAACGAGCTCCACATGATACGTGTGTGGGAATAAATCCACTGGTTGTACTTGTTGTAATTCATAACCAAATGGTGTTAATTCTTTAATGTCTCTCGCAAATGTTTCTGGATTACAAGACACATAGACAATTCGTTCTGGATTGGAACGTGCAATCCGACGCATTACTTTTCCACCTGCACCAGAGCGTGGTGGGTCTAATAATAATACATCTGGTTTACCAAACGTTGTTAAGACTTCGTCAATCCCGTGACGAGCATCTTTTGCTAGAAAATATGTATTGGTAATCCCATTATCCTCGGCATTTCTTTTTGCTGATTCAATCGATGCATCAACAATTTCAATTCCCGCAAGCTTCTCTACTCTACTCGCAAATGGTAAAGAGAAAGTACCAACACCACAAAACAGATCAATCATATGGTCTGTGCTTTTTGGCTTCGCCATCTTTAATGCGATTTCTACTAGTTTTTCTGCTTGTTGTGGATTGGTTTGGAAAAAGGTATCGAACCATAACCGATACCGATAGCCAATCATTTCATCATAGATAAAGTCCCGTCCTAAAAGTGTGTATGTTTCTTCAGACTGTGTACGATCTGCAACGTGTGTATTAACGAGCCATAACACACTTTGCACTGCTGGAAAATCCGCTTCAATTTCTATCTTTAATTGCTCTAATGCGGGAACGTCTTCCGGATGCTGCGTCGCAAAAATGGCTAACATCATTTCACCAGTTGCTTGCGAGCGCCGTACCATCAGATTCCGTAATAATCCAGCTTGCGTATCTTTGTCATATCCAGAAAGTGCATGCACCTTTACCCAATTAGCGATCGCTAATGTAGCTTCCAACATTTCATCACCAATGATGTGGCATGTATGTAATGGAATGATTTTCCTGAAATTCCCTGGTTCATGTAATCCTAACGAACCATCTCCCGCAAATGTAAATTCCATTTTATTTCTATATTCCCATGGGTTATTCATACCAATTGCATCATGAACTACAGCTGTATCAAAACCAACTTCTTTTAAATATCTTTTAATTTGTTCTGTTTTCTCATGCTTTTGTGCATCATAATCCCAATGTTGCCATGTACAGCCACCACAGCGACCGAAATGAGGGCAACGCGGTTCTACTCTTGCTTCATTCGCTTCGATTATTTTTGTTACATGAGCTTTGTGACGCCTTTTCAAGCGCTGCCCTACTTCTACTTCCACTGTTTCACCCGGAAGCGTGTATGGAATTGCAAATGTTAATCTTCTTTGTTTACCTTTTGCAGTAGTTCTCTTAACTATAGCTTGTCCAACACCTTTTAAGTCTAAATGTTGAACTCCTACCGTGAAATGTTTACCTCTTGGATTCCCTGCCAAAACTCATTCGCTCCCTCTAATAAACGTTATCTGAATCTATTATTCAATTATATTTTTGATAGAATCTTATATATTATACAAGTAAAGTGCAAAACTAGATATGTGGGAGATTCCCTTTTCGGTATGTGCGATGGCACGGAAATTCATGCAATCAAATGCGACTATCTACGAATAAGCCCCTGCCTCACCACATGTCATCATCTTTCTTTTGTTCTTCTAATAGTGCACGAATTCTAGCTTTATAAGGATCTTCTGGAATTGTTACAACTACTTCTTGAAAAATCTGTGTCTGACAGCTCAAACGCAATCCTTTTGCAATGTTTTCATCACCTAGTTTACGTACTTCTTTCTCTGATACTAAAGAAATGCCTGACTGATCTTCGATGATTACTTTACATGTCGTACAAGATGCTTTACCACCACATTTATGGCGTAAATCAACTCTACCTTGTCGCGCAGCTCGCAAAATTGTTTGTCCTTCTTTTACTGTAATTATTTTATCTTCTGAATCCACTGTTTGAAACGTTATCTTCGCCATTTTATTCCTCTATTCAACTTATATTCTCTTAAGCGTTTTTTCGTGTCCTCTTATGGTATGCTCATGGACAAATGGTATAATAAATCATATGTAAATCTGTAAGGGAGCATTCACCTATGTCTAAAATGAGTAAAAAAGTAAAAAGCGCTATCTATTTACAACAAT
>JAPFCO010000099.1 GCA_026169505.1 Pseudogracilibacillus sp. | reverse complement strand
TTTTTTATTATATATTTCTAGTGATTCGCCAAACTCTCGCTTATATAATTCTCTTATGTTTTCTCTAGCTAGATATTTATTTTCACTTGAACGTGAATAATCAATATGGGAATTTCGCTTTTTTTCTTGCTCATTCATTTCACGATTATTATGTTTTATGTTCGTTTTATTCGTCGCTTTTTTAAAGGATATACTCATAGTCATTTCAATAACACATCCTAATTTAATTCCCCTATCCTGGTTTCCAGTAAGCGGGGAATTTTCTTTAAATAGATTTGATACTTTGTCAAAGTATCCTTTTCTGCATTATGACACATTCGTATCATAATGAAAAGGGTCTGCGACGCTTAAGTGCATTATTTGCTAGCGCAAATAGGTCGGTTTACACCGACAAAAGACCTTGCCTTTTTTGAAAAAGGCAACCCCAAAAACTTTCACAAAATCAATCCCCCCATCCCCCCGAATCTTCGGGGGGCTCCCTCGCCGGTAGGCAGAAACAAACAGTTGTTTGTTTCAAGCCAACAGGGTTTGGGGTTAACGAAATTAGTCAACTCTTAAATTCCTTCCGCTAACGCTCCAGTCAGACATTTACGTTGACTAATGCCATGCTTTTCTTTCTATAATAAATTTATCTCTTAACAAAAATTAAAAGTGAGTGCTACAAACTGTAGCACCCACTTTTAATATTTACTATTAAAATATATTTCTATCCATTTTGAAGTACGAACATATTAATAACAGAAAAAAGTACTAATATAAAAAATATTATTAAAATTATATATATTATTTTTTTCATGATGATCTAACATACCCCGTTACTTTACCTTTATTATTTACGCTTATACGAGCCTTACCGTCCCAATATGTCCAAGTACCTTTAAATAGTATTGATGTTGCCATATTTGTTTGTGAATAAGCACTGGTTTTAGTGTGACCTGATGTTTTACCTGAATATTTAACTGCATTTAAAGTAAAGTTCCTTGTAATACGATGGTCTGATCCCCTTACTTTAGTAATAGTACCACCATGTTTAGTACGTGTATAATTTAATGTCGAAGTATGTTGATAAACACTCACTCCTAAATATTTAACAGTTCTTTTATAATTAGCCACCCTATTTTGGGCTGCTAATGTGTTATTACCCGTTATAGAAGCTAAATTATTATCACCAAATTGATCTGATGTATATTCTTCTATAACAATATCCTCGGATATCTCATTAGTAATAATGTTTCCTCCATTAGAAGATTTACTTTCTGTTACGCTAATATCATCTGATAACTCACTTTTTCCAGGATTAAAATATTCTTCTAAAACTTGCTCCGTAAGATCAGAGTCATTTATGTAATTTATAAATTTGACTTTTTCATCCTCTGATAAACCTTTATAAGCTTCATATTGTGCTTGCATTTCCAAACTTTCTACATCGTCGTACTCTTTTATTTTACTTAGTAAATCAGATTCAAATTCCTCTTTTAATTCATCAATACTTTTATCATTACTAGCAAAAACACCTGAACTAAAAGAAATAGAAGCCATTAAACCAAAAACCAAAACCATCAAAATTTTCTTCAAGGTAATACCCCTCTCATATTTTGGTATTTTTAGTAGATTATATAAATAATAAACTATATACCAAATATTTACAATGAGATATTTAAAAATATTTTTTAAACAATACCTAACTACACTTAAATAGAATTTTCCCTTACATATAAATAACTACTCTAACAAAAAACATATCGTGCCTATGCTTTAATTCAATAATATCATGACATTAATATCGTCATATTTCCCCTAATTATTCTTCAATCTCCATTTCATCGAACAATTGACCATTAATTTCTTTTTGCTCATCTCCTGTTAAGAACCGTCTTTCTTTTTCTATATAATTTTTCTGACCCCAATTATACATAATTGCATAAACATAATGGACAGTATCTTTCTTTTTATATTCATCTAGTTTACCGTCTTTAAATAGTTTCATAGCTTCTTTGAACAAACCAGAATACACAATTAATCGTTTACCTTTCAGTGCTTTATAAAATACTTCAAAAACATATTGATTAATTAAATAATCGCTATCTTTTGCGGAGTATTTGGCAATTTCAAAAACTCGATTGTCTTTTGAATTACGTACTTTTCTAACGTCAACTTGTGTAATCGTATCGTTTTTTGTTGATTCTTGCCACAGCTTAAGCCACCGATCACGTTTAATATAAGACCAACTATTATTAAAATAATTCCTATCAACTGCAATTAAAACATGAAAGTGTGGGTGGTAATCCTCACGCTCTTCATTGTATGTAATTTCTAGTTTTCTAGCATAACCTTTAACAATTGCTTTAACCTCTTTACGTTCCATCAGTCTTTTAAACGATTGATTATAATGCTTAATTTCGTCATTCAATTCATCAGCTGATACATTTGGCGCTGTCAGTGTAAGAAAAATAAATTCTTTTTTTTCTTCTTGTTTTAAGTAAGCCATCATAACTGACAGAGCTAACGCATCTTTTCGGGATTTTTTCCATGCACAAATTGGACAAAAGCGATTTTTACACGTATTTCCTCTATGCTGTTTTTTCTTTTCCATACTTTCATCAGCTACCATCATCATGAATGTATTACACTCCTTTACGAGTTCCAACATATTTTCAGAAACCACATTATCTGATACTAGTTTTTCCATAAAGTAAGCTAATACACCGTTTTTACGTTTTTTCTTCGTGAACTTGTCCATTATATCTTGATTTTTTTTGTTTTTCGGGTTATATTTAGTCATACAATTTAGTAATTAAAATACCAACTAGTATATAAGATATACCGAATTGGTACTCAAAAAACTTGCACCTTCCTTTCTGTGTTTTGACTTTTGTTTGTGGTTATTCAAAAGTATAGAACAGTATAAGTAGGAATGCAAGTTTTTTTGCGATAAACCCAAGGAGGTCAAGGGATTCAAACCTCACAGGGTAAATCGCAGATGTTACCCTTATATCAAGATAAGAAAGATCAAGTTCAAAACCATTAAAAAAAGCACCTTTTTGGGTGCTTTTTTATCTCTCCATTCCACGATCCATTTCCTTACGAGTTTCCCTTTTATGAACTTTATCAAATTCGCTCGTTTTAGACGAATTGAGGTCAATTTGACCCTTCTGTGAGGTTTTATCTTTAATATTATCTACAAGCCCCTTAAAAACCGTTTTAAATGCCTTTAAATCGCTTGTATATTCTATAACGAATTCCTTTACAGCTTTATACGTTTGAGCTATCTCACGCTTTAAATCCTTTACTGTCTGCTCT
>JAPFCO010000104.1 GCA_026169505.1 Pseudogracilibacillus sp. | reverse complement strand
TGTTAAATACTGGGGTGGAGAAAGCGATATCGAATCGTATTTAAATAATAATGGACATACTACATTAACCGCAACTGTTGGTCCTGTATCAAGTAACTGGGACCGTGCGATTGAACTCTACTACTATATTAAAGGTGGAACTGTTGATTATGGAGCAAAACACGCGGAAGAACACGGACATGAACGATTTGGTCGCACGTATCCTGGAATTTATCCGGAATGGGATGGCAAAAGCAAAATTCATCTCATCGGTCATAGTATGGGTGGATTAACGATTCGATTGTTAAATGAACTATTGGTAAATGGTGCTGCTGAAGAAATAGCCTATGCCGAGGAACACCCTGATATTGAAGTCGCTCCATTATTTCAAGGTGGTAATGATTGGGTTCATAGTATTACAAGCGTTGCTACACCACATAATGGTTCTACGTTTGCAAATAACGATGAAAAAGTACCTTTTATTAAAGAATTAGTGCTCAACTTTGCCTCCCTATCCGGAGTGAACCAAGACAATCTTATGTATGATTTTAAATTAGATCATTGGGGGTTAAAACGTCAGTCAGGTGAAAGGTTTAGAGCATACATGGATCGGGTCATGAATAGTTCTATTTGGGATAGTGATGACATCAGTGTGTATGATTTAACAACAGAAGGTGCAGCTAAGCTCAACGAACGAGCAGCAACAGATCCAAATGTTTATTACTTTTCATATACTGGGGATGCCACGTATAAAGGACAGGGTAGAAAATATTATCCTTTACTATCAATGAATCCGTTCATGTGGGATGCTAGTATCCATATGGGATCCTACACAAATAACGATTCCAATCTAGTTGTCGATGAATCATGGTGGCCAAACGACGGGCTAGTAAACGTCATCTCAGGAAAATATCCACTTGGTCATGACAATAAACCTTTTGATCAACATAATATTCAAAAAGGAGTTTGGAATCATCATCAAGTCAATTATGCATGGGATCATTTAGATTATATTGGATTAAGTTTAGCCCATGGCATTGGTATCAGAGAGGTGAATCGTTTTTATTTAAAGATGGCTGAACAGCTACACGAATTGCCTGAATAGGATGATCCAGCTCCATAAAGTGGACTACAGCTCGGATATTTAAGGGGAATTATTCATCTATCCGAGTCTTTTTTTGCTTATTTAAAATAGGGTGGTCATCTACCCCTCACCTTCTATAACGTCCAAAACAAATGCTTCCTATATAGAGATGAAGTCTATTACATTTTTAATTCCCATCACAATGTAGTAAATTAGAAGTAGGGTGTTTATCTTTACCAATCAAATTCTACTTATGTTTCAGTCCCCTGGGAAGCAATTTGGAGGTTTCAATGAGAATACCGTTACATTCATTCTGGTTTTTATTTTCTGTTACCCTTAACGCTTTGGGTAATAGTTTTATGATTATATCTCATTTGGGCAGTGCTCCCTGGACTTCGGCAGGTGAAAATCTAGTGTACGTATTACCCTTTTCTATTGGCGTTTGCATTATTATGTTGCATCTTTTTTCCCTATTACTCAGTTACTTTATGAAAATGAAAATCACGATCGAAGTGATTCTTAAAAGCATGGCTCTAGCAGTCTTATTTGGAATTTTCATTGATTTGTTTTTATACATACATCAGCTTCTATACGTGCCTGAACATACAATTTCCCGTTATATCTATTTGTTCATTGGGCTCAATTTAATAGCAATCGCTATATGCGTTTATTTTCAAGCGAGCTCTATCTACCTACCAACTGACTTTTTATTAAAAGCTTTTGGAAAATTAATGAATAACTACACGCTAGCAACAATCGTATGGACGATTATTCCGTTGTCCATCGGTATAATTATTATTGTCTATCGCCAGCAAATAAGTGGAATTGGCCCGGGAACATTCCTGTTTATGCTTGGCATTGGCTTGATGATCGATCAGTATAATCGTTGGATTGTTATTCAACAAACGCCTGAAAATGTCTAAGTTTAGTCTTTAGAGGTATTAGAATCAATATATCCTGTTGCAGATTGTATTTGACCAACACCCGCTTCCAGCTTCACATCTAATGCTCCAGAAATAGTTAGTTGCAGTAAATTTTTTCCAGTAATTTCAATATTAATATCTCCAAACATTTTTTTATGGCTAGATGTGAAAGACAGCTTGTTAATATCATAAAAGTTTAGTTCTACTAAAATACTATTATAATTTAATAACTCCCACTTTTGTGGTGGATTATCTGCATATTTAGGCATTACAAATGCAATGGATACCTTATCCCCTTCATCGTCTATCTTTATGTTTAAAATACGAACATTTATTAACTCTGGAATCTCATTATATAATTGCGAGATAAATGTATGATTATCCAATTGTTGCTGCCACATATGTTCACCTCAATATAAATTATTGTTTAAATGAAACTTTACGCCTGCTAGAAAATACACCCATTATACTTATCCCTTGGTCATCCGGAATTGTGAATAAGTGTGACTCTATGCAAACGCCATTCTAGTTCATTGTTAATTCTTCTAATTAAGCATCTCTCCCCCATACACATTGTCCGCCTGTTAAATGAATCACACTTGGTGGATCGTCCATGAAGAGATATTTCTATCAATGAACCCTTCTTTGCTATTAACCATTTATATGTACTGCTTTTATTTTTCGTCGGGTGGGATAAAATGTTATGTACTTTAAACACTGCCGCATCATATTCCGTATAGTTTACATCATGTTCTTCTAACCCATTATCTGTTTCGAAAACTGTATCTAATTCACCAATTATACGTAACCCACTTTTCCATTCCAAAATCATATCACTATCTTCATGATCGATTAATGTTGCTATTAACGAATCATATCCCATATACACCTTACTCTCTTTTGCTTATTTTTATTATCACCAATATATACATCTTCATTTGTGAAATGTGATGGCTAAACAAAGATCATTACCTAAGTGCATATAGAGTTTTCCTTTATTATCCCTTTTCAGAGCTACCCATTCATCAATTTCGCCTTGATCAAGGTAAGCAATATACGCATCCCAATTACTTTCACTCTCTATTATTTCCCTTTGATGAAAAGCATCTTCATGATCAATAAGATTATAAAGCGTTGTTTGTTGTTTTTCTAAATTAGGAGAAAGTGCAATAATATTATTTTTCACTGATTTTGACAGACTAGTAATGTTTTCAATTCGCTCTGTACCCCTAGATAAAACCATCCATATTAGTTTTAACTCAACATCATTTAGGTTCTTTAGACGTTCTAGATCATCTTGAGGATTATATTTTAAAAACCTCCATAGTTCTTTAAACTGTTGCAACGTGAAAATAATTGGTTCATATCTGGTAGTTTGGTCTAAAGGGAGCTTGGGAATCCATACTAGGTAGTTTTCATATTTCCTAGCAATTACTGAATAAGTTTCATTCATACCAAAATTAAGATTCATTTCTAAATCACCTGTTACCGATGTCACTAAATCATCGGTATATCCCTTATATATAACCTTTGAATCATATGTGAGGGTTAATAATTCATTTGTGAATTCTCCATCCACTATAAAGTTAAATGTTTTCATCTATTTTTCTCCCGTTCATAAACAGACGTTAATCAGCAAGCAGTCTTTTCTGAAGCACCTTTATTTTATGCAATTCATCAGCGAAATCCGATGTTCGATCAACAAATGGATTAAATCTAGTAAAAAACAAATTAGCACTTTCTAGTAAAGCATTCGTAAATATTTTTTTTGGTAGAAATTCACTTATTACTTTACCCTCATCAAGACGGAACAAGACTAAATCCTTGGAAATCGCCTTCATTTCTATTTTCACTGGCTGATCTGGAAAGTACGCTTCTCCATACCCTGTTTCTATCAGTCCCTCTACAACATGTAAAAAATAACTCCATAATTGATCCACCAAATCCCACAAGCTAACATCCATTAAATAACGGTCATTGTATTTAATTATTATTGCACCCTCTATATAATCCATGTCTAAATGGGCCGCATATTGTTCGATTTCCTTTTCCTTACACATATCTAGAAAGTATTTATTCGGGTTCTCTGTTATTTCTTTTAGATTATAAATCTGAATAGCCGGCTTTTTAATATACGTTTTTATTTTAAACATGCACACACCCTACCTAGTCATTATTCGTTCCAGCAGCACATATTTGATGTACTCTTATTTAAAATTTCTTTCGTTGGTAACTTAGAAGATTGAATAATGTTTATACTACCTGCCACTTGTTCTGTTATCCTAATCAAATGCAATGGCAATTTATCAATCATTAAACTTTGAATATCTTCTCACTCACAACTTTCACTTATGAAACCATACGTTTCTAAATGGTTAACAGTAAATAAACTAATACAATTCACTACCCTCATCAATAAACCGAACTGATAGTTTTTCCTGCCAAATTAATATCAACTTTCTAAATTCACCTGTTTCGATATATTGATCTGGTGGGGGTTCATCTAATATATCAGCGAAAGTAACGGTCGTAATATCTGGTTTGATTAAGATAGTTGGCCCATCAAAAGCTATTTCATTTTCCTTATATGTTCCAGTAACTATTTTATCAATAAGATCGATTAATATATTCACATCATCTTCAGTCACTATCTCTTCGATGAAATGTGAAAACAACTCTATTTCTTTAGGGAGCTTAATCATTAAAAAACCAAACGAATCACGTTCAAAAAAATAAGAATATTTCATATTATCACCTCTTATTTTGATACGTTGAAAGAGTTACAATTATACTATTTTGACGATAACTAACAGCTTTTTTTCCATTTACTATGAGTACAGCTAGCATGTATTTTCGTTCTTTAATTACATTTTTCCAGCTGTCTATAAAAATACTCGAGAGGCTTGAAGCCAATCAAGTATCTATTAAAGATTATACTTCTTGCATCACTAAATCTAATAAAAAGTCACCAAAATCTTCAGCTATAATTTCATATTGTTGATTTTCTAACTCAACACCAGGAACAAAGGATACCACCTTTGGCTCTCCTCTCTCATCTAGTTGATTAAAGTCTAAGCAAACTAAATCATCACTTCCAGTATCATAGATAACAAGAAAGTCATTAGGTAGATTAAGTTCGTTTCTTTCTGTTAAAGTGTACCATATGCCATTAGGCACAGAGGAATGTTCAAAATCATTATTAATAATCCCATAAATCTCCTGAGACCCGAAATTACCTGCTCCAAAATTCTGTAAATAATCTAAATATAATCCCGTAAACTTTATTCCTAACCTTTCTTCAGCTAATTTAATTAATT
>JAPFCO010000371.1 GCA_026169505.1 Pseudogracilibacillus sp. | reverse complement strand
TGGTAAGATTCCGACGACTTTAAATGTAAGTTCATCATGTTCATGTTCATCATCGATATATCCGTGATTGGCATGAAAGGTATCACCAACTTGTAAGTTAGCTGCTTCCGCTACATGTGAACCGACGACAACTTCTCCAGTTAAAACAGCCTCTGGATAACGAGTGCTTAAATACTCGGTTGGCACTCCAATTAATGAAAATCCTTTATAACTGTCGCCTCTTGTCATTGGATATGCCGCTTCATACGAATCACTCGCTTGTAATTGTTCATACATATCATAGGATATATTTCCTGTCGGTGCACCGATATGATAAAACGTGTGTAACATAAGCTGCGTACGACTACCATCTGCCCCAATCACAAGTTCATACGGTCCAAAACCCTCTTTTGCTCCCTTACCAACTCCGTCATTGATGACAATAATAAATACGATAAATGCCGATGCAATGGCAATAGTTAACATCGTTAGCAATGTAAGAGTTTTACGGTGCCACATATTTTTCCATGTTAATTTTACTACGTTCATCATTCATAAACCCCTTGCTGCATCGTACGATTAAACTGTTGCATTTCAATTGTATGTGGAAAACGGCTCGCTACTGCCATATCATGTGTTACGCATAGTAAAGTTATTTGTTGTTCTATACAAACATGAAGCAATAATTCCATTATGTCACTCGCTGTTTTTACATCAAGACTTCCTGTCGGTTCATCCGCAAGCAAAAGCTTAGGCTGATGAATCAGTGCACGAATAAATGCCACTCGTTGCTGTTGTCCACGTGATAATTCATGTGGATAAGCAGTTTGTTTTCCAGACAAATCTACACGATGAAACCATTCCCCAATTGACTTCAAACTTGCTGCAGACGGTTTATTAAGTGCTAATTGCACATTTTCAGTTGCTGTTAGACTAGGTATTAGATGAAAATCTTGAAAAACATATCCGATATTATTTGCCCGAAATGCATCTTTTTGTTGCATCGACAGCTTTTCTAGATGCGTTCCATGGACAATAACTTCTCCACTACTTGCTTCCAGCACACCGCCAATGATATGCAACAACGTGCTTTTCCCACAACCACTTGGGCCTGTTAATGAAAACTGTTCCCCTTTATGAATGCGCATCTCTTCTACATGCAGTACGTTCGTCACTTCATGATTAGAATCAGTATATGACTTCTTCACATCAGATAATGTAATAATTTCGTTCATCCTTTCATTAATCCTTTAGCCATTATTCAATCACGATGCGTTCAGATAGCTCATCCCATGTTAGTTTTTCTTTCGCTAATGAATCAATTAATTCTATTGGAATATATAACTGATCCTGATCTATTTGCACTTCATAAGCAGTACCATCTATTTCTACTTTTTCTACATCATTTTTGACGGTCATTTCAACATTATTTCCATTAATAGTAAATGCATCCTGTTCCTTTTCTACCTCGAAGTTAAAGGTTTCGGATAATGCATCTACTGGAAAAAGATATGTATCCGATTCTGTCATTAAATACTTCGGATAAACATACGACTCTTGCAATGTTTCACTTATTTTATCCATGTCCAATCCTAGAGCTTGTGCTCCCGCTATGGCAAAGTCCGTATTATCGTTGAACCCTCGTAATAGTTCTGCAGCCGGGCCATATCCATATACCCCCACGTCAACTCCTGTATGTCCGTGCCCCGTCCAACCAATTGCACTGCGTTTTGCCATCATGGCGTTAAATGATCCTTCTCTTTCATAGGAAGATGGTTCACCATCTAATAAATTACCACTCATGATTAATTCCACTTCATCTTCTGATAAATCATCTATTCCTGTATACTCTTTTACAATATCTTTTATATCCGCTTCTGATTTTGCATCTGCCAATTCCAGTCCAATTTTTTCCGATGAAGCTGTAACAGGTTCAAAGACGTCTAAATATGCGTCATATATATTATCTCTTCCTATCGTTAGCCCACCTGTTTCATGGTCTGCGGTTGCAATGACTGATGTGTCTCCTTCTTTTTCCGCATACTCTACAGCTGCCGCAAATGCTTCATCAAATTCTAACATTTCTTGTACAATACTATGTATGTCATTGGCGTGTCCCGCATGATCAATTCGACCACCTTCAAGCATAATGACGAATCCTTCCTCATTTTTTTCTAATACGGAAATAGCAGTTTCAAGTTGCTCTTTTAAACTAGGGATCGTATCCCCTTCCCGATCTAAGTTATATGGAACATGGGTATCTGCTAGCAATCCAAGTACACGATCACCCTCTACTTGTAATAATTCTTCTTTACTATGAGCAATAGCATAGCCGTTTTCTTTAAAGTCTTCCACTAAATTGAGTTCATCTTCACGAGCAGCTTCCCCAAAGGTTGCATCCTTTTCGGAACTGACAAAATGTCGCTCTCCACCACCAATTAATACATCTATTTCCGCATCTAAATATTGCTGGGCTATCGCGTCTTCATTGTCACGACTACGTACATGAGATGCATAAACAGCTGGAGTTGCATGCGTAATACGTGCAGTTGAAATGAGTCCTGTTCCTTTACCCGCCGCTTTCGCTGCTTCTAAAACAGATCCAACCGGCTTTGCCACCTCTTCATTCGTGACAGAAACTGCTCCATTATAAGTTTTATTTCCTGTCGCAAAAGCCGTTCCTGATGCTGCAGAATCCGTTACAAGTCCTGACTCATTACTTTCTGGACTGTTATCTGCATGAGTACTATTTGTTCCGACTAGGTAATCATTGATTTTTAACTGATCCATGTCATTATATTCTTGTGCATATAGGCGAGATAGAGTAATTTGAGGTGGACCCATCCCATCTCCAATAAGTACTATTAGATTTTCGGACTTTTCATTAGCCCCTGCTGCATCACTGCCCTTATACATCACCACACCAACTGCAGATAAAACAATTAAAAATGATACAGCTACTAATAAAACATTATTTCTTTTTTTCATTTTCACAAAACCTCTCCTTCTTTAACATGTACTATTAACATACTAAACGTCTGTGTAAATGGAGTTAATTTCATGTAAAATGATTGTTAATAATCAATCTGTGGAGTTTCATGCTTCGGGCGTACACGCCGTGATGGGGGGATAATTGTCATGAAGAAACGGAGAATATCGTATCTAAAATTCGACTATAAAAAAAGACCGAACATGCTGGTGCATGGTACGGTCCAGTGTGTAATAATTCTTCAGATAAAGGGATTACTTTTAAATGAAGAATGATAAAAAAACATCATTACTATTTAAAAACTCTCGTTGCTTCTACAGCTTTCTTCCAACCACTATACAATTCATCACGTTTATCCGCAGCTAAATCAGGTGTAAAAGTACGTTCCACTTTCCATTGATTAGCGATCTCATCTTTATCTTTCCAATAACCAACCGCTAAACCTGCTAAGTAAGCTGCTCCTAATGCAGTTGTTTCATCGATGGATGGACGCTCCACTTGAACATCCAATACATCACTTTGAAATTGCATGAGCAAATTATTCTTTACAGCACCACCATCCACACGTAATGATCGAACATCAATACCTGAATCAACAACCATAACATCTACAAGGTCTTTCGATTGATATGCTAACGATTCTAATGTCGCTCGAACAAAATGTTCTTTTGACGTACCACGAGTAATCCCAAAGACAGCACCACGTGCATCACTATCCCAATACGGAGTACCTAGACCAACAAATGCCGGAACAACGTAAACACCATCCGTTGAGTCAACTCTTCCAGCCAACTCCTCACTTTCTGCAGCACTTGCTATTAAACGTAGTCCATCCCGAAGCCATTGAATAGCAGAACCAGATACAAAGATACTTCCTTCTAAAGCATATTCTACTTTTCCATCGACACTCCAAGCAATTGTCGTTAATAACCCATTATCTGATTGGACCCCTTTTTCACCAGTATTCATTAATAAAAATCCGCCTGTGCCATATGTGTTTTTAATCATACCTTCTTCAAAGCATGCCTGCCCAAACAATGCTGCTTGCTGATCACCTGCAACACCTGCAATTGGAATCTCTTTTCCAAAAAAATGATAATCAACCGTGTTTGCGTATACTTCGGATGACTGCCTCACTTCAGGAAGCATACTTTTCGGTACTGTTAAAATATCTAGTAATTCATCATCCCACTTTAAATCATAAATATTAAACATGAGCGTACGAGCTGCATTGGAATAATCGGTAATATGCGCTTTCCCACCAGATAGTTTATACACAAGCCAACTATCGATGGTACCGAATTGGAGTTCACCTTTTTCTGCTTTCTCCCTCGCACCTTCGACATGATCTAAAATCCATTTCACTTTAGAACCGGAGAAATATGGATCTAACAACAGACCTGTTTTTTCTTTAAACAAATCATGATAGCCTTGTTCCCGTAACTCCTGTACAATCTCTTCTGTTTGGCGAGATTGCCACACAATTGCTTTATGGATTGGTTTTCCAGTGTTTTTATCCCAAACAACTGTTGTCTCACGCTGATTGGAAATCCCAATCCCCGCCACTTGGTCTGGTTCAACCTCTGCCTTTCTTAACACTTCAGCAACACAAGCTAATACAGATGTCCAGATTTCATTGGCATCATGTTCCACCCAACCTGGCTTCGGATAAAATTGTTCAAATTCTTGTTGGGCTACTTCGACAATCTCACCTTCATGGTTGAATAAAATGGCACGTGAACTAGTTGTTCCTTGATCAATCGATAAAATAAATTTATTCATACAGACACACTCTCCTCAATTATATTACGTGTGATACATTTTCTTTATTTGTTGTATCTTCCATTGGCTTCTTCAATTCTATGCTTGTAGCAGCAACGATGATAACTAGTATAACGGCACTCCCTAGCCAAAACGCCCAAGTAAACTCTCCTAGAAACATAGCTTGATAGAATAATGCACCATACATACCACCTAACGCAGGACCGATGATAGGTACCCATACATAACCCCAATCAGATGAACCTTTTCCTGGTATAGGAAGAATTGCGTGGGCGATTCTTGGTCCTAAATCACGAGCCGGATTAATAGCATAACCTGTCGGACCACCTAATGACATACCAATTGCAACAATTAACGCACCTACAACGAGTGGATTTAACCCTTCCGTGAATTCATTCGCACCAATAAATAACAATCCTAACAATAAAACGAATGTACCAATCATCTCTGTCACAAGATTTGACAATGGACTACGTATCGCTGGCACAGTAGCAAATACTGCTAATTTAAGCTCCGCTTGTTGTGTTGCAGACCAATGTGAAAGATAAGCTAGAAAAACAATCGTCGCTCCAACGATTGCCCCAATCACTTGTGCAGTAATATAGGGAAGTACTTTTTCCCATGGGAACTCTCCAATCGATGCAAATCCTAAAGTAACTGCAGGATTTAAGTGAGCGCCTGACACATTTCCGGCAGCATACACTCCAAGTGTTACAGCTAGACCCCATCCAAGCGTAATGAGCACCCAGCCACCACCTACTCCTTTTGATTTATTTAGTATGTTACTTGCAACAACCCCACCTCCAAAAATAATAAGAATCATCGTACCAATAAGCTCTGCTAAAAACTCTGTCATCATAACAATCCCCCATGTAGTTTATTTTGGGTATCTTTCTACCAAGCAATTTGATTGTATGGACATAAAAAAACATCACACTTATCCAAGCTTATTTCTCAAATTCGAAAAATAAGCCTAAAAGTGTGATGCTCTCTTCCCAACACATAAAATTAACTTGTTAACAACATCATATATAAATATGTAAACGGTGTCAATCATTTCAGAGGGATAAAATAAGAAATAAGTAGATATCTTTGATCGTTTAAGATAATTCAGCTAACAAACGATTAGTTTTGAACCAATATCATGCTCATTTTAAGTTACCATTAGAAAATACTCCTATCATCTAGTTTGGATGCTTATCAAATTTAAAGAACATAAATTATCCTTTTCACACTTCACAACACTTTTACCTTATTAAAAATCACTCGCAATCTTGATTCAGTTTAGTCAATTTCATCATAGGGATTTATCGCTACACGACTACAACCTTTTGATTAGTTGAAGCGTTCCCAACTACTGATTGTAGTGACGTAGCTGCTTTAGGTAATGATGAAATTGACTCAGTTAAGCGCCATTTTTGAATTCATTCCCATCTTGACGTAAACTTAACTTAGATGTAGATACTATATCAAGCTATTACTCAAAGGAGGACAATGAAGATGAATTGGAAGGAAATTACAACAATCGAAGAATGGGATGACATTTTTAATAAATCTATGGACAAGGATCAAGTTATTCTCAAGCACAGTACGACGTGTCCAGTAAGTACAAATGCTTTAGATGAATATAATGCATATTTAGAAGAGCGTCCAAACGAAAATATTGATTATACATTAGTAAAGGTGAGAGAGTCTCGCCCTGTTTCGAATAAAATCGAAGCTGATTTAGATGTGAAACACGAATCACCACAAATCATTTATATTAAAGATCAAAAGAAGTATTGGTCTACTACACATTGGTCCGTTACAAAAGCCCATATGCAAGCAGTTATTGATTAACAGAACAATGAAAAATGCGCACGAGGCTTATATTTAATAAACCTTGCGCGCATTTTATCTCATTATATTCCTAAAACTGATTTTATTTCTAAATATTCTTCAATTCCGTAGTCGCCCCATTCGCGACCAATCCCTGATTGTTTATATCCGCCAAATGGTGCAGAGTAGTCAGAGGCTCCTTTGTTAACAGTGATCCTTCCTGCCCGAATGGAAGATGCTACTTTTTTAAGCTTCTCTTGGTCTTCCCCAATTACATACCCAGCCAATCCATAAATTGTATCGTTAGCAATTTCTATTGCTTCATCTAACGTTTCATAAGAGATAATGGACATAACG
>JAPFCO010000326.1 GCA_026169505.1 Pseudogracilibacillus sp. | reverse complement strand
GGATCTGGAGCACACTCTGGTCAAAGCAGAGGGGGACACCATCCAGCTGCGGCTGGAGTCCACGCCGGAGATCAAAGCCCAACGCTTTCCGTTCGACTTTGTGCTGACCAGCACCTTCCGGCTGGAAGGCAAAATGGTCCACCATACGCTGACGGTGGAAAACCCCGCCGACTCTGCCCAGCCCCTGCGTTTTGGCATCGGCTATCATCCGGCCTTCCAGATCCCCTTTGACGACCAGCACACCACACAGGACTACGAGTTCCGTTTTGACCAGCCGGAAAGCCCCATGATCCTGGATTGCAGCGCCAATGGCTTGTTGAGCGGCAAATGCCGTTACGAGTGGAAGAACACCCAGTCCATCCCGCTGACGGACGAGCTGTTTGCCGCCGACAGCTACTGCATGGCGGGCCTGCGCACCCAGACTGTGGGCATTTATGAGAAGGATACCGGCCGCAGCATCGTCTGCAATGTGGCAGGCTACCCCTATACTCTGCTTTGGAGCGCCAGCGCATCCCCTGTGCGCTTTGTCTGCATCGAGCCTTGGCAGTCTCTGCCGGGTGCAGCGACCGATCCCCAGGAGTGGGAGCAGCGGGCTGCCGCTGCCGTATTGGCCCCCGGCCAGAATTGGAGCACCACCCTCAGCACCCGGTTTGAGCGCTGATAGTGTACTCTAAAGCAGAAAAGAGGAACCTTCTATGAAAGCAGCTCCCTTGCGCTCTGGCGACCATATTGGTATTTTCTCCGCCTCCTCTCCTATATCTGCTACTATCCCCATCCGGTACGATCGAGGGACAGCGTTTCTAGAAAGCAAAGGATATCGGGTGATCCATGGAGCTCTGCGGGGACAACAAGATCACTACCGCTCCGGAAGCATCGCACAGAGAGCTGATGAGTTCAATCAACTTCTCTACGACCCAGACATCCATGTTCTTATGGCTTCCATCGGGGGAAACAATACAAACTCTATTCTTCCCTATATCGACTACGCATATCTGAAAAAGCACCCCAAGATCATCATCGGTTACTCAGACACAACCGCCCTTTTATTAGCCATCTATGCAAAAACAGGACTCATCACTTTTTATGGCCCAGCTGCAGCCTCCTC
>JAPFCO010000002.1 GCA_026169505.1 Pseudogracilibacillus sp. | reverse complement strand
GTAATCCGTCTCATGTTGATATCCCTTTTCACCAACCGCTTCCGTTGATTGAATAAAGCTTTCCGATAATGCGGCAAATACGCCTGAGAATTTTTCCACACGTTGTGCAGTGACATCACGAATTTTTTGTAAATACTTTCTTTCTTCAAACGTATATTCATTTGTTCCTGGTATATATTTAGATACCTTTTGCAACCATTTCGTCGGTGTCAGATAAAAGAAGAAGATCGCAAGCGCTGACTCTGCCATCGTAATAGATAAAACCGACGCCTCCCCATACATCCCGACTAATACTGTTCCGACAAGTAAGCCGAGACTTGCTCCATGTTTCTTCCCCTCCTGAAGTAAGCCTCCCATTAACCCTGAAAAAGCGAGCAAGCTCATCTCATAAACATTTAACACATTTGCTAAGGATAAAACTAATCCAGTTACAACACCTACAGTAGAACCTATTGCAGCCCCACCGATAAACGCTAATGTAACAACAATATAGCGAGAAAACACATGCTCCAACGCTACTCCTTGTATGTTCCAACCAATTAAACCTGTTAGAATGGAAGCAAATAAAATGAGCAAACAAATTATTTCTTCATTTTTTAATGCCGGTTGATATCTTTTATGTGCTATTAATGGAATGCTCTGCATAAAGATAAGTAATAAGACAACACCGAGTAAACCTTCTATAAATAAATGAGCCCATTCAAACGGGGTTATTTGATTTGAGATTGATAATAAAAAAACACGCGTTAATATCGAGGATAAAAAGACAAATAGCATAATGAATCGTAAATTGCTGCGGTCTTTTAAAAAACGAGTAAATAAATAAAAGATAGTTGTTGATAGCATAATGAAAACAGCTTGTTCTACGGAATATGTTAAAGCACCAATGAAAATTAATGCCGCAACAACGAACATACGCTTTTGATGTGTGGACCAGACTGTAGCTAGAAACGCTAACGCAAATGGAGAAATATTATATAGTATGACTGCTCGTCCAAGTAATAATGCAACGATAAACAGGAACACTTTCTTCTCAATGAAAATAAACTGTAGAACATCTACCAATGATCGTTTCGATCTTTGTCTTCTCTTTTCTAATACATGGTCTATTTTTAATGCTTCACTCACATTTCTTCTCCTCCTATATTAATCATCGTAAAGACGATTAAACCATATAAAGGATTTATTTTTTGTCATAATTTCATTGGATTTTAAAAAATCATTCGACGCTTTCTTACGAGTTACATTTTGATTAGACAGAAACAGAAAAAAGCAGGACAAGATGATTGTCATGAATGAATAGATAGATTCATTGACTTCAATGATATTCTCGTGTATTATATTTACTGTTGACAATTTATATGGCGGCGTAGCTCAGCTGGCGAGAGCGTTCGGTTCATACCCGAAAGGTCGTGGGTTCGATCCCCTCTGCCGCTATCTTTTATATTATTTTTACCTTTTATAACAGTTTCATCGCTTAACAAACCATTTTATAGTCATCATACTCGTTCACTAATTGATTGAATGTGTATGATGACTATTTTTTATTGATTATTATCCTTAGTGAATTTCATAATTTGGATTTAGTGCCACATCACTACAACATGTAGTTTCGTTGAATCTTTCTTAACTACATGCTGTAGTTATGTAGCTGATTTGGGTAATTATGAAATTCACTCTCCTAGCAAAAACAACATTCTTTATAAAAATAAACTTAGAAAAACAACAAAAAACAGATATTACATGGAGTAATATCTGTTTTATTTATAGTTGTGTTTAATAGAGCATTTTAGATCAGACAGCAACTGCTATCCTCTTTT
>JAPFCO010000093.1 GCA_026169505.1 Pseudogracilibacillus sp. | reverse complement strand
CTCTTTTTTAGGATTAACTCCATAAAAGTTTGCAATCATTTCATCGTATGCGTCTAAGTAAACGGCATCGTGAACCGCCGCAAGAATGTTTTTAGAATTTAATTCATAACATGTTTCCACAATTTCCATCGCTGTATCGTGCTTTAGAGGCAGATGGTAGTTACCCCATGACTGATCATAAGGATTATGTAAAACAGCTCCATTTGAATTGATTAACGGTGTTTTTAGTTTTAGTTCATTGTAATATAAAATGCTTAAGCGATTAGATCGGCCTGTTGCAATTACTACAACATGACCTTCTTCGATTAAACGCTGGATAATTGCTCTTGAAGCAGGTGAAATTGTTTTCTCATCTGTTAAAAGCGTTCCATCTAAATCAAGGGCAATTAAATGTTTTTCTTTCAATCCATTCACCTCATCTTATATTAATTATAGCAAAGAACAACTGGTTTCTCCAACAATAGAAATATAAAAATGTTACAATGTGAGTGCTCACGGATTTGGCCCTTTTTCACCGGAGTTGATGTAAACTGCGACGTAAGCGCTAGGTTGTTTTCGATACAAATAATACGGATATACTAATAAATCTACATTCATACAAATTGATACAGGTGAAATCCGCATCCTATTTATGAAAAAAGTATTATTTTCAAAGGTTGTTCATTCATTTGGAGTAAGCACGATTTTTTTGCGTTGCAAATGAACAATAATTCATTCATACTATAGGTATCAAGCTCAGGAAGGATCTGAAGATGATAAAATTACATAAAGAATCAATTGGAAATTTACATTTATTACATATGGTGCAAGCAAAAATTGCGGATCAAGCCTTACCAACGGTCATTTATTTCCATGGCTTTAATGGGGAAAAGGAAAGTAGTTTAACACCAGCATATAAGATGGTTGAAAAAGGATTACGTGTCATTTTGCCAGATAGTAAATACCATGGAGAACGACGTGGAGATATCACTGGTCGAGAAATGGATTTAGCTTTTTGGGAAATTGTTTTACAAAATATTGCCGAACTAGAAGTTATGAAAGATTATTTTGTTACAAAAGGTTTAACAGATGAAAATAGAATTGGTGTGGGTGGCACGAGTATGGGTGGTATTACTACATACGCTGCATTAGCTGAACATCGTTGGATTAAGGCAGGTGCAGTATTAATGGGCACACCGATGATTACGAATTATGCACGTGCACTGGTAGAAAGATTTAATAACTCCCATCAAAAGCAATTGACAGAAGCCGAAGTAGAGGAACCGCTTAAGTTATTACAAGGTTTTGATCTGTCGTTATATCCAGAAAAACTACACCAACGCCCTTTACTAATGTGGCACGGGACCAAAGATAATGTCGTACCTATCTCACTTAGCGATACATTTTATGAGCAAATTAAAGATGATTATGAAACGAAAGAGAACTTATTATTTATTCGAGAAGAGGATCGAATGCACCATTTAAGTAAACTTTCTATGGTGAACACTGCCAGTTGGTTTAGTAAACATTTGTGAAAACTGAGTTAATCAGTTCAAAAATTTACGTAAATATGGTTAAATATAAGTAGGAGTTAAAAGAGGAGGTAATACAATGGATGAAGCATTGAAGGAAAATCTAATGGGCGCGCTAGAAAATGTGATTGACCCTGAGTTAGGAATAGATATTGTTAATATGGGGCTAATTTATGATGTAGATATAGACGAAGAAGGTATTTGTACTGTAACGATGACATTAACATCAATGGGCTGTCCATTAGCAGGACATATTGAAGCAGACGTAAAAGGCGTACTTGCGGATCTCCCGGAGGTAAAAGAAACCGTTGTAAGTATCGTTTGGAGTCCACCTTGGGGCAAAGATAAAATGTCGCGTTATGCGAAAATTGCACTAGGAATTCCTGATTAATAAAATAAAAAGGTTGATTCAGTCTTATGTTGGATCAACCTTTTTTTAATAAGATTGATTCATTCTTATGTTGGATCAACCTTTTTTTAATAAGATTGATTCATTGAAATGAGTGGATAATGAATGGATAATTTTTGGTTAAGTAATGAGCCGATCGAAATAAATGAATGTATTGACAAAGTCATACGTCCAGAAGCTGGCGCAGTAAGTACTTTTATTGGAATTGCTAGAGAATTTACAAAAGGCAAACGCACGTTGTTTTTAGAATATGAAGCCTACGTTCCAATGGCGACGAAACAGCTAGCACGTATTGGCGATGAAATTCGAGCTGAATGGCCAGATGCGAATGTAGCGATTGCACATCGACTGGGTCGTTTAGATATTTCAGAAGTAGCGGTTGCAATTGCAGTATCTACACCGCACCGTGATGCTTCTTTTAAAGCATGTCGCTATGCGATTGAACGAATCAAAGAAATAGTGCCTATCTGGAAAAAAGAACATTGGGAAGATGGCACTGAGTGGTTAGGAGATCAAAAAGAAACAGTTGCATATGAACATAATGGACCTTCAGAGGAGGAGTTACGTTGATTGAGTTACTATTTTTCGCTCAATTACAAGAGGAAGTTGGTAGTAAATCAGTAACAATTGAAGCAAATGATATTTCGATTAGCGATATTATGAATCAATTTTTAGCGAAGTATGATATACAGCATTTACTGGATGAAGCAATGATTGCAGTAAACGAGGAATACTCACGAAAAGATACAGTAGTATCAGCAGGAGATATTGTAGCTTTTATTCCGCCTGTTAGTGGAGGATAAAATGAAAAGAGGAAGTTTTCCTCATTGGAGAACTTTCTCTTCTATAAATGTACAATTGATCACTAAAAAACCTTGGTTATCTGTATAAAGAATGCCTTCTCTCTTTAACTGTGTTAACGTTCTGCTAATTGTTTCTCGGCTTGTACCAATCATGTTTGCTAACTGACTGTTCGTTAGTTTGATCGTGATTCGATGATAATCCTCGTCTACCTCTTCACCATTTTTCTTCGTAAGCCGTATCAATAATAATAATATTTGATCATACATCGTGTACATCATTTTCTCTTTTAATCTTATTTGTAAATCAATAATAATATCACTTAGTACACGGAACATTTTAATACTTATTTCTGGGTGTGTTAAAAGGAAATTTTCAAATGACAAAATGGGAATATTGACTAGTATGGCTTCATCTAATACTTCAGCATGTGCCGGATAATTCCCTTTACGAAAAAACCCTTGATGTGGGAACATATCATCTTTTTGTAACACATTCACGATTTGCTCTTTGCCTTCATAATCGGTTTTATAAATGTTTATTTTACCTTTTTGAATGAAGTACACATTTGTCATTGGTTCGTCTTGCATAAAGATCATTGTCCCTGTTTCATACTTTTTAGATCCAGCAATTTCAACAATCGGTTCCATTTCATGTTTTTCTAACGTTGTAAACACTGTAAATTGGGTTAAAAACTCATAAAGCTCCTCATTAAAATGCCTCATACCATCAACATCCTTTATCTAACTACCACTTACTTTATTCCTTCTATTCTATTCCCTTATTCTATCATAGGGCATCTTAATATGTGTCAAGAATTTCCAACAAAAAGCGTACACATTATCAGTTATTCCGTGATTTTCATCACATTCTAAAGATGTATTGTGTTCTATATGTACATTAAAACGTAGAGATATGTCGTGTCAGAAAAAAGTAATTTTAGGCTACCTTAAGAACAGTTGGTAGAATACAACAGCAAATCCAACGATAAGACAATAGACACTGAACACCATTAATTTCCCATTAAGAACTAGTTTCATAAACCATTTCAAAGCAAAATACGTTGTAAGTGTCGCCGTGATAAAGGCGATTAAATAAGGAATAATATAGGCTTGGATCGTGGAATCTGTTAGTATATCTTGCAAAGATAAAAGATGAATACCAAAACTAACCGGAATAAATAATAAAAAAGAAAACCGTAAAGCTTGTTGCCGCTTCATTCCGACTAATAAAGCGGCAACTAAAGTCGCACCTGAACGACTAATTCCAGGAATGAGTGCAAGCGCTTGGACACAACCAATGATGATCGCGTCTTTTATTGTAATGTCGTTATCTGATTTCGTCCCTATCCTTTGATGGACAAACCAAATGAAAAAGCTAGTAATCATTAAAGCGAATCCTACTGTTAAAGATGTTGTTAACCCAGTGCTTATATAAGGTTCAATTAATAAACCTATCCCACCCGTCATAATTGTAGCAACGAGTAAATAAAACACGTAAAGAAAACTATCGCGATATAATGGATTTTTATGCATCATATAAGTAAGACATTCACGCAATAATAATTGAATATCCCTTCGATACACTATAATAATTGCAATTAACGAACCCAAGTGTATAAAAATTTCAAATGATAATCCAGGAGTTTGAATATTGAAGAGGTCTTTTAATAAAATCGTATGGCCACTTGAAGAAATTGGTAATGGTTCCATGATTCCTTGAAAGAACCCTAATATAATATATTGAAGTACGATTATTCCATTTGTTGTAATAAACAATGCGCTTCACACCTTTCCATAACATATTCATACAGTCTATGATGTGAAGTGTGGAACAATGAGTACAAGCATAAAAAAAATCCCTTTGTCTTAGCTAAATTGCTAAAACAAAGGGATTTATATGTACAATCGTTAGCTTGTTTGTTTGTCTTGGGCTGAGAGGATGCCGTCAAATAGAAGGATTCCAATAAAAACTGCAACTGCAAATCCGATTGCTTGTGTTAAGTTAAATGGATCACCAGCCATGCTCGTTAGTACATAATTTAATGCACTACCGATTAAGATTGCCCAAATTATAGTCATAATAAATCTCATTTTTACACCTCATTTATCGCACAATAGTATGTTGTTGATTTATAAGTCATCATCTTTATCTATTTTAACAAAACTTTGTAGTAAATCAAAGTTATAACACACAATAAGAAAATATTGGTGTAGATTTATAAATTCAAGTCGATATCCATTGCTTTTAGATACATTTATATCTCCAATCTATTCCAAATAATACATGAATGATTTTTCATCTCATTCACGATTATTCGATTATAACAGGTGTATTAGTATAACTTCCTTTTTGTTCTAGTTTTTTACAGTCTTGAAATTCCGGGACTTTTAACATATGTCGTTTCATTTATAGAGTTAATAAGCACATATAAGCTTGTACACGCTGCTTTCTAAGGAAATTCTTGATTTTGATACGATATAATGACGAACATGTATAGGATTCTAATATATTTTACTTTTGAATGTCTTTATTTCTTGCAAGTCGTTCGAAAATAGCTTAAAGTTTATACCAAGTCATAACATTTGCTATTAATTAATTAAAAGGGGATGGCAAGATGGGTGTAGGTATTTTAGGGACGGGACATT
>JAPFCO010000405.1 GCA_026169505.1 Pseudogracilibacillus sp. | reverse complement strand
GCTATATAATTTCCTGTAGAGAGTTTCATTAATAGATCTTTGTTTAGTTTACGATCTGGATCGTAAATAATTTCTTCAATTGCTGCTTCCTCAGGGAATGTGGCTTGTTTCAAAAGACGATTTAATTTATTGTTTTTACGAACACTTTCTTCGTGATCTAATAAAAGACCTAGTAAGTCATCAAAGTCCATTTCTTGAAAAGAAGGATTCGCAAATAATGTTTCATAAGATTCGGCCATTCCGGATAAATTGAGTGCTTTCATTTTATCATAATTTTGTTGATTCATTTGATTTCCCTCCAAAATAAGATGCGCCACGCGTGAAGCCGTACTTTTTATCTATTGACTTTGAGTCACGTGTAGAAGCTTTGCGTTCATCTTCTTGATGTAATGTTTTAATCATTGTTTGCACGCTTTTAACAGTCGGTCTATTAGTAGCTTGAAGCACTAATTTACATGCTTGTTCTATTTCATATGATGAATGTTTTCTTTCTAGCTTTTTCAGCGTGAAAATAGCGTTTAGCGCTTGCTTTTCAACTTCATATTGTTCTAGAAGAAAAGTTACCACATCTAAAACAGATGGCCCCAATTCGGAACTCCACTTGATTGCTTCTTCGGGTGTTTGTTCAACATATAACCGATGGTTATATGGCATATGATCTTTCAGAGTAGAGAATTGACCAAATTTCCCATATAATGTTTGGTGAGATGCAACTCGCATATGATTGAAATACACTTCAATTATGTGAGAAGAAACTTTGATCTCAACCTCTTTTCCTATTAATTCATGTGGGACAGAATAAAACATACTATTAATGGTAATATGATAATCAGGTCGGACTTTTGCTTTTCGCCATTCAGATAATTTATATGGTGAATTTGGAAGAGGGGAAAGGGCAAATTTTTCCTCTTCCAAGAATGCCGACCATCGTGAACCTGGTCGATTTTGAAATGGTCGGTGATTTAACGATTCTAACTTACTCCATATTTCTTTATTTATTTCTTCCAATGAAAAACACGTAGTGTTTCTCAAGGCTTGAATAATCCAAGTTGTAACGATATTAACAGAGCTTTCAACACTTGCCTTATCACGTGGTGAACGAACACGTGCAGGCATAACAATTGTTTGATAATGTGTTGCCATTTCTGCATATACTTTATTTAATATAAGCTCCTTTGATGTATGTTTGGTGACACCAGTTTTCAAATTATCTGGAACAAGAATTTGAGGGATCCCACCAAGATATTCAAACGTATGTTGATGTAAGCGGATCCACGCTGGAAGATCCATTCGATAAGAACCTTCTACATAAAATAATTGAGAACATGGCAGTGTAGCGATAAATACGTACACTTTTCTCTTTTCTCCAGTATCTGAGTCTATAACTGATAATGTTGTTCCAGCCCAATCTACTTCTAATATTTCTCCAGGTTTTCTTCGAATACGCATGGTTGCTTTATACTTCATGGCATAATCACGATAATGTTCGGCGAATGTCCGATAAGCATAAGGAATTTTCAGAGCATTATGTGCCTCCCTTACGTATTCATCATGTAATAGTGTTAAAGTTATGTTCGGCTTGGCTAATTCTTGATGAATATATTCAAAATCCATCAGGTGTCTTCCGCTCGCTTCTTGCTTTTTTTCTGGATATAGGAAATCTTCTAACCAAGGATCCGTCATTTCCTCTTCAAGAGGTATTTTCACTCCTTTCTTTTTCGCCAGTTCAACTATTTCTGTAATTTTTTGACGAGAATGTTGTGTCATCATAGCGATACTTCGCAACGACACATTTTCCGCATGCAACTCCAAAATCTTCCGATATGGATACATACTAAAAAACCTCCTGTATACATAGTGTCACACCGATAAATCATCGGCATGCCTATTTAGTATACAAGAGGTTTTATTAGGAATGGTAAATTGTTCCGCAAAGGGTGGTAAACTTCTCCACAATCACTGGTAAAAACGACCGCAAGGTTGGTACAAATCAGATGCAATATTCAGTGACATGTTTGGTGGTATGAGTGACATGAAAAACTTTAGGAAATTCGCCAAGGAACAAAATAGAAAAAAAGGAAGATGAAGTCTTAGAAATATTTGAAATGAAGAATTAGGGTAACGGCTCCATGTTGAGCTGTTACCCTATTTTTGTATAGTGGGTTGTATAGTTAAATGAGATTTCATTTATGAAGTAGTGTACATAAATTAACGGATGTTTTACTACAAGAACGATCTTCAACAATCTGAAGGGCAAATTTTATTGGCCCATTGACACACCTCCATTTAAATTATTTTAAATATTATACGATATATGATGTAAGCGTAAAAAAACCCTACCTATCAGAAGGTTGGGGTTTCTTTACGCTTACCTCATCTCGTGTGTTCGTGTTCATCCTTATCCGATATACCTAATCCCTACTAAACAAATCCCTCGTATACACTTTCTCTCGCACATCTTTAATCTCTTCCGACAAACGGTTTGCAACGATGACATCACTTACTCGTTTGAACGCCTCAAAATCCTTCACAACACGTAAGCCGTCAAATTCTTCCTCTTCTAATACTGGTTCATAGACGACTACTTCTATTCCTGCAGCTTTCACTCGTTCAATGACACCCTGAATGGCTGATTGTCTGAAGTTATCCGAACCTGTTTTCATCGTTAAACGATAGATTCCGACTGTCTTTGGTTTTCGCTCAGCAATCATTGTAGCAATATGATCTTTTCTTGTGTCATTGGAATCAACGATTGCTTGGATGATATTGTTTGGTATGCCCTCGTAGTTGGCAAGCATTTGTTTCGTATCTTTTGGTAAGCAGTACCCACCATAACCGAAGGATGGATTGTTGTAATGAGCACCAATTCGTGGATCATCGCCAAGTCCTTCCACTATTTGTGTCGTGGCGAAGTCTTTCACTTCCGCATACGTATCTAACTCATTGAAGAACGATACACGCATTGCTAAATACGTGTTCGCAAATAATT
>JAPFCO010000045.1 GCA_026169505.1 Pseudogracilibacillus sp. | reverse complement strand
TCATAATAAATGCCTGCATCTGTCATTGTTCCATCAACATCTACTACTAACAACTTCACTTTTTTTTTCATCAAGCTTCTCCTTCTATTTATAAGCAGATTCTGTGATATAGATTACATCAACCCCGATTTTTTTAATTGCACTATTCACAGACAAATTATAATTTTTGTCACAGCCCCGAGAACTTTTTAATGATGATTTATAATAATTCTTCTTCCCATCAGTATAACCGTCTGCTCCTGCTACATATACAGACTCAATTCCCAATCGCCTTAACAATTTCAATGCCATTATATAACTATTATATCCCTGATCAAATGCACTTGCCAGTGAATTATAATTTAATCGTATCGTATTCTTATCTGTATTTATATTTGACGTTGTAATAATCTGACAGTATGTATCTGCTGACTGTACAAATCGTTTTGCATTGCTAAAAAACGCAAAATCTACATGATAGTCTTCCGGAACAAAATTGATTGAAATAATTACCGGATCGTTTATCTCGATAAATGTTAAAATATCTGTTTTATTTTCTTTGATGGATACCCCCGGAGCCATTAATAATATTTTTTTATTTTTCAAACTTTCTTTAAGCCTGGTCACAGCTTCGTTATCATCAATTATGTTATTCTTGTATGCCTGATATTTATTCTCAGCATATTCGCGGTCAAATGTCGAAGCTTTTTCTCTATCAAAAGCCGCTAAAATATGATTAATATCTCGATTTGACAAATCCCCCTTTTCAAGATAATATTCCGCATAGTTTCTGTGCAAATTAAAACGGGCCGACAAAAAATATGCCGGGGTATAACCCCATTCAGATTTTCCTTTAATCGGTTCTATATATTCTTGAATGGCATCCATCAAATAATCAATATCATATGTAGAATCTGTATAATCATTTAAATAATCCGCAATTAACTCAATTGGTAAATTTCCCGGTATCCTGCCCATTCCAAGTAAGCTGCCATCAATTGCAATTGGTCTGTTCAAATGCTTATCAACAAATTGTTGAGCAAGGCAACAACTCAACGACATGTTTTCATGCAAATGTAGCGCAACTCTGATATTCTTGTCTAAATTATTATCCACCAAACTTACAATCCGATCCAAATCCCTGCGTTTCATACTCCCGAATGTATCGACAATAGAAAACTGATAAGGTTGGATTTCATTTACTTGTTCAATGATCCACAAAATTCTCTCATCCGAATATCCCATAATATTGATCGGATTAATACTCAATTTGTAACCTTTTCTTTTAACTTCTCTCGCAAAGTCCATTCCCTCTTCTATATCATAATCATGCGCGGTGATCCGGATCATTTCGATTCCTTTTCCAGAGTAAGGAGTTAATTTATTAATATCATAATTACTCCTCATTGCCATTGCCGAATATCTTGTTTTTCCTTTTTTTTCTGGCAATAATCTATTTAATTCTTCAATTGTATTACATACTGTAATATCTTCATTATACACATCTACATTTCTTAAAAAACCAACTTCAACAAAATCTACCTCTGCTTTTGTTAAAAAACGTATAATCGCACGGGCATTATGATACCCCCACTTCCATTCATTAACATAGCCACCATCTCTAAGTGTACAGTCTAATAGTTTTAAATCATTTTTTTTCATAAGCACTTCTCTCTTTAATTATTTTTCTCACAAGTTCAAGATCTTTCTTCGTATCCACAGATATTGTTTTATACTCTGATTTAATTGCTTTCACTTTTATATCATTTTCTACAAATCTCATCAGATCATTTTCTTCCGCTATTTCTAGCAATGATTTTTCTGTACTATTATAAAATGCTAAAGCTGCTTTTGAAAAAATCTGTATCCCTGTTACTTTTTCATACTCAAATTCTAATGTCCCCTTTGGATACGGAATCGGGCTTCTCGAAATTAATAATACTTCTCTTTTTGCGTTAGTCACACATTTCTGATTACTAAAATCAATTACTTCCGATGGTTTTTCTATCACATTTGTTAATACAGAAACATAGCAATTACCTAATCCATTCATATCTTCAGGTATGATTAACGAAAAACTGTTATTATCAATCAATGGTTCATCCCCCATTAACATCAAATACAAATCTGCATCTGCTTTCATGGATACTTCATGTAGTCTGGAGGTTGGAGTATCGTGATTCTTGCTCGTCATTAATACATTCATTGAATATTCTCTACAAACGTTATATATTCTCTCATCGTCTGTCGCAACTACTACTCCACTTAACAATTTACATTTTATAGCTTCTTGATATACCCACCAAATCATAGGTTTTCCACATATATCTGCAATTGGCTTTCCCGGAAGCCTACCTGATCCAAACCGTGCTGGAATAACACCAAGTACTTTCATTTCATCACACTCCTCAACTTTTTATAATTGAATGTTATATCTGTACTTTCCATTTTATATTGTAGTGATCATATAGTGTCCCTCTGCAAAATTCTCGCAATATTCAATCACCTCTTCATCACAAAGTAAGCGATATTTTGTCCCACTCTTCATATTTTCTTCGTACATTCCATCCAACAATATCAGATTGCATGTTAACTGATATGCTTTCATATACAACATAATAGCGCTTGTAGTAATCAGGATAATATCTTTTCCTTTTAAATACGGCAGTAGAACTTCGGCTGGTACTGAATTATCAACTTCCAAACATTTTATACCATTTTCAAATTGATAAACACTTTGCTCTCTGGGATGTTTTTTTAATAAAATATTTTTATAAGACCTTTGTATATAATTTTCTATACGCTCTATATATTTTTTATCATCCACTACAAAATCATCTAACGATCTGGTGAATAAAACCGCCTCTGTCTTTTCAAAATCAATTTTTTGAATTGCCGGATAAATCTTCTTAACTATATGATCAAACAATTTTTCATCCGTACCTTCCTGTGTATATAATTGTCTGATCTCTTTATAATTCCTATACTTCATTTTTTCTGGCTGGCTTGAATACTTTATACAGTATCGGTCTGGCTCAAACCAAAACCACCCAGGACTACAGTAACCCATTTTCGCCAAAAAAAATCCTTGCCAATTATATACCGATTTCATTTTTTCTTTGGATATCCATCGTGGTCTATTACTATAATCATTGATACCATCCTCAAGAATAACTATTTCTTTTTCTTCTCCCAATGCAACACAGGCCCCTGAAACTACTCCAACATCTGCAATCACTACTATTTCATCATAATCATTTAGCACTACATAAGAGTTCATAAGTTTTTTACAAAATTCCTTATGTTTTCCAATAATAAAGTGTCCAAACATAGATAAAATAACTTTTATTTTTTTCATACCTGACATATTGGAAAAATCAGTATCATATTTATATATTTTAGAAAAAACTCCCGATTCCTCACAAAAAGTATGCATGTATTCTCCTTTATATCCATTGGGCAAACACAATGCGTCCCATTCCTTTATTTTTCCTTTATTACAGTAATACCAAAGAAATTGATAAAGATTATGAGGATCATATATAATAGCAAGCCCTTTCATTTTTTCCATATCCCACCTTTCCATTCACTTCTTTTTACATATGTATAAATC
>JAPFCO010000214.1 GCA_026169505.1 Pseudogracilibacillus sp. | reverse complement strand
TTACTGTGCTTAAATATATTATTTAATTCTTCTTCTGAATTATGAGCAGCAAGAATTTGTTTAACATCTCTAATATTTAAGTCTTCCTTAGATTTCTGATTAAGAACCTTTGTTGTAATTTCATTATATTTTTTGAGTAATAATTCCTTATGAACACCAGTATATAAAAGAGTATTAGGTTCTAAATATAATGTTTCTTCTAAGACATTATCCATCTTATGTAATGTCTTTTGAAAATTAGATCGCTTATTTAATAGTACTGATTCTTGATCATCAAATAACATTAATATCGAGGAAAGATCTAACTTAAAAGGAACAGGCGCATAATGCGAATCTAATATTAAATATGAAATCTTCCTAACCAAATCATATCTTTCCCATAATTCAATAAAATCACTGTCTTCTCTTAATATATATTCTCTTAAAATCCATAGAGACAGCTGTTTTATTTTACGTGATTGATCATTTCGTTTATCAATCCGATGTAATTTAAACAAGCTGTTAACAAGATGAATTTTATAAACGTCGTGATTATCTAAAATATAATTTAATATTTCTTTATCTCTAGATTCAAGTCCAGACTTGAAAGCAGATCTGATCCTATCCTCATTATTATTCAGTAATTTAAGCAATACACTTGAGGAGGTAAAGGTTGCTGGTAAATGTCCAATATTCGTTAATATTGCTAGCATTTGTAGCACTTCTGCCTTACTAGGATTCTTATTACCAATTTTTAATCCGTTGAAATCACTATTTAAATTAGAACCTAAACCGGAACCTTTATTTCTTTGACACATTTCATGTATCAAAGTCCACTGCAAAAATACGTATTCATATCTAGTATGATGTGCACCTCTTAGGTAGTTTTGTAGGGCCCCTAATTGCTTAGTTTCATGAAGTTTTTCTTCATATCCATATTCCGTTAATAATGAAAATAGCTTATTAGGATATCCATACCGGAAAGTTCGTAAAGAACCTTGAGATACAATATTATATTGAAGTTCTTCAGACTTTAACATGTTTTATAAGATATCCTTTCTTTTATCCATTAATGATTTTCACATCATCATATTTCACCATTATAAGACCTTTTTCATAACTAAATGTCTCATACACCTTATTACTCTTACCTTTTAAATTATTAGCAATGTAAGTCATGAAGTCACACCCTAGTTCATAAGCATGTGGATAGCCACCACCAAAACGAGGATTGACTTCGGAAATATAATACTCTCCATTAAATTCAAAGCAATCTATATCAACGGGACCTCTAAAATTCGTTTTATCAATTAATTCTATTACTAACTTTTCTATTTTATCATTGTGTATTGAGATGGATTTATCAGTTTCTCCGGATCGCATTAATAATTTTTCCTTTATAAAAACATCTACTAATTCACCACTAATTATATCGATATAAACATCTATTCCAAATTCCATATCTCGGTAAAAAGGCTGGATAATCAAGCCTTCATTTTCACGAAAAATGTTATTTAATTCATTCTCATTGTTCACTTCAAACAAACCTAAACTAGCACTACCTTTACCAGGTTTGACAATTGCTGGGTAGTTATACTCCCCGTTTTCAATTGTTTCTATAAAACTATCTTTTCCACTAAAAGTTGGTACGACTGGTATTTCTAATTTAGAAAGGTGGTCATGTGTTTTTTGTTTATCGAAACTCATATCTACCATTTCATGAGGGGATAAAATTAACTGAACTTCATTTTCAGTAAAAATATCTTTATGTTTTGCTAATACCTCTAACTCTGGGTCTAACAAGGAAACTATAGCATTTACCTTGTGCCCCTTACAGACATTAATAACCTCTTGAATATAATTTTCATTATCAATTCGTGGAATAAGTTCAAACTCGTCCGCGAAATAAAGTGCAGACGCTTTGTAATCACAATCTGCAGCAATAACTTTTCCTATATTTCGAAAAGCATTCCTAAAATATTGAATTACTTTAACCCGTCTTCCTGCACTTGTCACTAAAATATTCATTACTTAAACTCCCTTTTAAAATCCTCTGCATAGTTAAATAATATCGGCGTACCACCCGTATGAATAAATAATATTTTTTTATCATTTAATTGATTCTTATCAATGTATTGCTTCATGCCGTAAAATGCTTTTCCTGTATATATTGGGTCAAGAAAAATAGCAGACGTTCTTGCTACTTCTTTTATTGTCTGCATAATTTCTGGATATACATCTGCATAGCCATTGCCAATATACTCATCAATGAAATGAACATCTAAATTCCTAGGTACGGAAAGATTATTTGATTCGAAGTACGATAATAAGCTATCTTTTATTACCTCTGATCCTCTATCAATATTGCGCGCAATACTAATGCCAATAATATCAGTAGATTTCTTATTTATATGTTTACCTGCAACTAAACCGGCTTGAGTTGTTCCAGTCCCTGAAGCATGGAAAATATAATCAAATTCCAATTTTAATTCCTGCTCTTGTTTCATAATTTCTTCATAAGCAAGTTTATAGGCATGCGTCCCCAAGTCCCCATGTCCGCCCCCTTGGATAAAGTAAGGGTTTTTCCCTGATAACTTAAGGCCTTGTAGGGTTTGCTCTATAGTATTAGCAACAGCATTTAAGGGAGTAGAAATTACTTTTGGTTCAAAAAATGAATTTAAAAATTGATTTCCATTAAAACCTTCATTGTTATCAGACTCTGGTTGAACTAAATAAACATCTAGGCCATTCATAGTTGCCGCAGCTGAGGTGATTCTACAATGATTAGATTGGATAGAACCATAAGTTACAATACAATCAGCCTTTTGGGAAAGTGCATCCCTTAAAAAGAACTTTAATTTTCTTGCTTTATTACCACCAAAGGCAACTTCAGTTAAATCATCTCTTTTTATAAATAATTGATTAGAACTCATCTCTCCAAAGTAATCAATTGGGGTAGGTAGTTTTAGACGTAAATTACTACTCACCTAAAAAAACCTCTCGATAAATACCGTAATAATATCTATCAACCTTTTTACTCATCTGGATTAAATCCTCTTTTAATAATCCTTCTTTTTCAAAGCCGATTTTTTCAAATAGTTTTTGTGCTGAAACATTATCTACTTCT
>JAPFCO010000086.1 GCA_026169505.1 Pseudogracilibacillus sp. | reverse complement strand
CTTTAGCATACCCAATAACTTCTCCATAACGAATAATTTCCCCGTCTTTTTCGATTGTTTCTAATGCTACTTTATGTCCCTGAGGAATACTTCTTTGCAGTTCTATTCCACATGTGAAAACTGTACCTTCCTTTAATCCACCCTCATTGACAATAATCGCCGTATTGTCTTTGTCATTTATTTTTATATATAGTGGTTCTATTTCATTCGCTTGCATTTCCTTACACCTCCACGATTATTCTTGCTCAAACGGATGAAACACAATGAATCTATCATTGTGTTTCATCCAATATATTACTAACCCGAAACTTCGTTTAACGCTGTAAGCAACGCTTTAATATACCCAATGGAATAAGCAAACCCCAAGTTCGAAGCTTTCCAGCCGATATTTGAATTTGCCCACTTTTTATCCTTATCTGCTACATCACCTGCAAGAATAGGTACATGATCAGGATTCAAGCAACCATCAAAACCAACTTTCTTTAATTCCATCAATATTTTAAACATATTTAGATCCCCGTCATCTAGTAGCGCCTCTTCAAATGCTCCGGCTGTCGGTAAACTACCTCGTACATTTCTGAAATGTACTAAGAAAATTCGCTCTTTTCTACCAAAGTGATTTATTTCATCAACAACTAAAGAAGATCCACCCTCTTCTGCACGAGTCCCAATACAATAAACAAAACCGACATTTTCATTCGGAAAGTCATCGATGATTCTGTGTAAACCAAGTCCACCAAATGGAGAATCCGGATGTGGCGTATCAGATGGATGCATGGCTATATTTACACCACTATCCTGGGCGGTTGGTACTAACTCTCTGTAAGCCCTTTGAAACGAACTCCACCATTTTTCTAATTCCTCTAACGTTGGACTTTCTGCTTTATCCTTCAGTAACCCTACACTCTCTCCTCTAGAGATTGCTCCACCTCTTTGAATGGCTTTGTAAGGTTGTGAACGACCATAAAACACATCACCTTCAAATCGTTGTCTGACAATTTTTATATTTGCTTCCCCAAACACTTTAATTGCATTTACAGAGTTTTCTAATTGTGCCTCGCTACCCTCTTCATTACCCATAAAGGATTCTCCTATATTTGGTAAGGTAACTCTATTAATATCTAATCCCCATGAACGAATTCTTTTTTGAAGCTTTAATAACTGATCCAAGTCTGGAAATCCTTGCTCTTTCACACCCAGAAAGGAATTACCATTTCCAAAATCAATCCGATCCACACCTAACTGAGACATCTGTTGCAAATCTAAATCTGTTAAATCAGTTGTGTTAACTGTTACGGATACTTTCATCTTTATTTCCCCTTTCGCCATGTTTGAAATTAAAGTAGCAGAGAACTAACTCATTACGATATTTACCTCTGCGAATTTATGGTTAAGTTAAGATTCATTATAATAGTTTTAATAAATTACATATTTATTCAAATACGCTCGGTAACCATAATGATACTGCTGGTATATATGCTATTATAAGTACAAAAATGGATAACAATATTAAAAATGGAATACTTGATTTAATAAAGTCTTCAATTTTAGTTCCTGTAATTGCACTTGTAGTAAACATGACCGTTCCCAAAGGGGGTGTTAAGGACCCAATAGCAACCGTTAATACAAAAAATATACCAAAATGCACAGAGTCTACGCCATATGCCGGAAGCATTGGCATAAATAAGGGTGTTAATATTATGATCGATATGTTTCCTTCAATAAACATTCCCACTATTATCAGAAATAAAAAAACTACTATAAAAAATAATAATTTCGACGGTACATACTCAACCATTATAGATGTTAAATTTTGTGGAACTTGTTCTAATGTTAGTATCCAAGCGAATGCTGAACCAGCAGCAATAATTATCAATACCGAGGAGGCTGTATAAACAGTTTCTACAAAGGCACTTATAAGTTGCTTGAACTTCATTTCTCTATATATAACTAATCCGAGGATTAGCGTATATAAAATTGCAATAGCACCTGCTTCAGTTGCACTAAATATTCCAAAACGAATTCCGCCAATAATTATTAGTGGCAATAAAATAGCTAATGATGCATCTTTTAGAGAAAAAAGAAATTGTTCCTTTGTTACTTTCTGTTTCTTTTCTATTTCTATTTTTTCCTTCTTTGCATAAAAGTGTATGTATATCATAAAGCTTATACATAATGCTATTCCAGGGAGTATCCCAGCTAAGAACAAATCACCTATTGAGACTTTTCCAATATATCCAAACATAATTAGACCGATTGAAGGTGGAATAATTGTTGTAATTAAAGATGTGGATGCGGTCAATGCTGTAGAGAAAGAACGACTATAACCCTTTTCCACCATTTTAGGAACTAATATCTTTGATTGCATTGCAGAATCAGCAATACTCGATCCTGACAATCCTCCCATTAATGTGCTTAGAAGAACATTAACTTGTGCTAATGACCCTGGCAAACGATTTGTCATTACCTGTGCAAAGTTTAACATTCTAGATGTAATACCCGTATAATTCATTAAGATACCCATAGCTAGAAAGAATATTATTGCAAGTAAAGGAACTGATTCCATTCCCCCCACCATTCGTTGAATTAAAACTATACTTGTAAATGTATCGCTTAAAATAAAATAAAATGACATACTAACTATCATAGCGAAGGCTATAGGTACATTCAATATGAATAGAATAAGCAAAGTAATTAGCATTACTGCTAAAGCCATTATTATACCCCCCTCTCTTTCTTCTTCACTCTTGAAAAATTATCATTAATTAAATTTTTAGTGAAAAATATCGTCATTAAAATTCCGCCTAACGGAATCGCGACATCAATATATTTATAATTAATACCAATTACAGAAGTTGCCTTACCTGCTGCCTGTGAAGTTAATTCATACCCAAGATAAATAAAAACATATATTAAGGCATAATAAATTGCTATAGCCCGGATAATTCTACTTAAAGAATACAGGGGTTTAGGAAATTTATTTACAAAGAAGTCTACCTCAATATGTCCTTTCCGTTTCATTGTCGAACTAACACCTAGGAATATAAGCCATATAAAAAGTGCAAGTGCAACTTCTTCAGCCCATTGCAGTGGATGATTGAACACATAACGAGAGATAACATTAGTAATCGTTAAAAAAACAACACCTAATAAAGCTATAGTCGCTAAAACATCATCTATAGTATTAAGAAAACTTTTAAACTTAATCATAATATCCCTCCTTGACAAACCTTTTCATCTGTTTTAAAGGCATGTCATATCAATCAAGACATGCCTCAAATTTGACTTTCATACTACTAATTCAACTTCTATTTATTTTCCAATTCTTCCTGCACTGTATCATAGAGCCCTGGTGTCCAATCCGGAAATTCATCATATACATCTTTAACAGCTTCTTTAAAGAGTTCATCATCTACTTCGTGTATCTCTACCCCATCAGCTTCAAATTCAGCTAAAATTTCCTCGGTTTGTTCTTCTAAAACTTCTTTCCCATAATCTCGAGCTTCTATTCCAGTTTCGGTTAATATATCAACAATATCTTCTGGAAGTGATTCGATATAATCCGTTCCAGCCATCCATGCTAGAATAAATTTTTGATGACCCGTCAAAGATAGGTTTTTAGAAATTTCTTGAGCTTGTACTCCCTGCAGTACTGGAAGTGGATTTTCCGCTCCTACTACCAATCCCTGTTGCAATGACGTATATAAGTCATTTAAAGGAGTAGGTGTCGGAGAAGCCCCCATTGCTTCAAAGGTCTCTATCGCAATTTGAGTATTAGGAACCCTAATTTTCATACCTTTTAAATCATCTGGTGTAAGTACTTTTTCATTTGTCATCAAGTGACGTTCTCCATACACAACATCCGGAATAACTAATTCAATACTTTCATCTCTTAAATCATCTCTAATCCCTTCAAACCAATCTGTTGTTGTTAAATAATGAAAGTCATCAAAATCTTCCACTATATGTGGCGCATCAAAAATACCTGCATCAGGAACATAATTCATTAAAAATCCGTATCCTCCCAATGTAATAATGTTATTTCCCATTCTAGCTTGTTCAATAACATCCTGCTCCGATCCTAATTGTTCACTTGGATAAAGCGTTATTTTAATTCTTCCATCACTAGCTTCTTCAGCTAATTCCTTCCATTTCTCCGCTAGTATGCCTACAGGTTCATCAGGTTGATTACTGTAAGCAAGACTTATTTCAAAGACTTCACCATCTGTATCATTTTTAGATGCACTACTAGTTGATTTATCCTCCGAAGAACATGCAGCTACAATGAACAATAACAGGAACATAGATGACCCCAATAATAACTTATTAAATTTCCCCATTTTATACTCTCCCTTATTTGCTATATTATAATTGGCTTACATGAACTTTTCACACCCGAACAGAGGCAGATAACTCCGATTGATAAACTCCCGTTTGTTCTAGAGCATAAGCAATTCGATATAAATTACTTTCGTCAAGATGCTTGCCAATAAATTGTATTCCTACAGGTAAACCGCTTTCAGAAGTTCCACCAGGTACAGAAATTGCAGGAGCACCAGTTGTATTACTAGGTCCTGTTAATTTTGCAAATATACGAACATGCTCTTTACTCCCATTAATTTCTACATCTCTTTGTTCAATATCAGTTGGTAATGTTGCTAGAGTTGGCGTCATAATAACGTCTATTTTTTCAAATAACTGATTATGGAGATCAATCGTTTTATTCCTAACTTGTAACATTTTGATATATTCACTTGCTTGAATATTTAAACCAGGTATTACCCTTGACCTTACTTCCTCTTCGATCATTTCTGGATGTTTAATTAAATGCTTTTCCATTGATGTGAATGATTCAGCTACTGTAATTATTTGTTGTGCGATTAAAAGGTCATCCATTCCAGGGATTTCGATTGGAATAATTTCAGCACCTAAATGACGAAGGTTATCTATACATATATTGAATATCTTTTCTACAGCTGGATCAAGAATATCAAAATAGAAATTTGTTGGAATACCTATTTTCTTCCCTTTAATATCTGCATCAATACTTTCAGTAAAGTCTTCTTTTATTACATTAATTGAATAAGGATCTTTAGAATCAAATCCAGAAAGAACGTTAAGCATTAAAGCGTTATCAATTACATTCCTAGTCATCGGACCCAAATGATCTAATGTCCAACACAAAGGTAATGAGCCATTTTTACTCACCCTTCCAAATGTAGGTTTCATACCAACAATTCCGCACATAGATGCTGGCATTCTTACAGAGCCACCTGTATCAGATCCAACAGATCCAAAACATTGATAAGATGCAACTGCTGCTCCTGATCCAGAACTTGAAGCCCCTGCAATTTTCTGAAGATTATGCGGATTTTTCACAGGTCCATAATAAGAACGATCTCCCGTTGTGCCGTATGCAAAATTGTGCATATTTAACTTACCTACTATAATTGCGCCTGATTCTTTTAATCTTCTAATAACTTCTGCATCAATTTCTGGTACAAAATCTTTATACGTTTCCGAACCAAAAGTAGTTTTATAACCGGCTATATGTATTAAATCTTTTATTCCTATAGATATACCATGAAGTGGTCCCTTATAATTGCCTTTTAATATATCCTTCTCCGCCTGCTTAGCATTTTGTAAAGCATCTTCCTCCATAACTGTAATAAAGGAATTTGTTTCATCTTTGTCAATCAGATCAAGTGTTGCTTGTGTTACTTCTACTGGCGAAATTTCTTTATTTTTAATACTTTTACTTAATTTTTCTATACTCCATTCTAAAACGTTTGCTTTACTCATCTATCTCAGCTCCTTCCTTTTTTGATTATGTGAAAATATTGGTTCATAATTTACTTTTTCATTTAATAGTTGCACCGACTGTATTTTCGCTTTAAAAATCGTAGTCTCTCTATTAAAGCTCTCAACATTAAATTTACTAATGTCTAAATTATTGTTTTTAAAATATGATTTAATAAAATCATCAGAAGACATTTATAATATCATCCTTTCGTTTTGCTCTCTTGTTTTTATAATTTATCTTTTCAAGCCTTAAATAAAACTAATGTTGTTAAAAAGATCTTAGAATAATCGATTGAATGAACATTTCATAACCCCATATTTCCTATTCTCCAATTAAAATTTCATCAATACTTCCTCAGCTAATTAATAACGGACTATTAACAGCAATCAGAAAGCGCTTCCACTAAAGCTATATTTATAATCTCTCTAGGAGTCTATTCACTGCCGATTTGTTTATCTGCGATTTACTATACATAAGCTTCTTAGTTAAAATTCATTCCCTATCTTAATTAATATCTAGAAGGCTACTCAGTTAGTATTCAATTAATAATATAATTTAAATAGAACTTACTACTTTCGATTACTTGTTAAATCGTCTGTATTTTTTCAAGATAAATTAGTTTCTATCCTCTTGATTAACAAATATTAGATTCTTTTTTTCTCCTCCCTTTAGCTTCAAAAGACTATACTTATAGTTTAATAATCTAACTAAAACTTTGTATCTATAGTAATTTAAATCTAATTGTAAGACTTATAATATTGTTTGTCAATAGATTTTGTGAAATTTTCCAACAATTCATTTTTAGGATTAAAAAATCCTATTTAATTATAGAAGACATCTTTTAATTTACTCTGTTTATCCAATTCTGTATCAATAATTGATTGTTCAATAACAATAGTTCAGAGTGAAATTCATTATCTTCATTCAATAAAAGCTTAAGTAAGTTGGGCATTAATTTATAAACAAAATCCAGTAGTAATAGAAAACATAAACTTAGTATTTTCTTCCGAAGTCTTTTAAAAAGCAACAAGCACAACAAAAAACAGCAGCCTAAGCACATTACAAATCACTTAGCTGCTGTTCCTATTTCACGACCAATACTTACACATACTGAGCTAATTTCTCATCTCTTTCTTCACGCTCAACCACAGATGCAAGGTCATACTTTTTCAATAAATGAAAGATATCATTCAACGTTTCCTGTCCTATCTCTTCCGTTAAAGACTCCTCCAATCCTATTGTTAAATGGTTCGGTAAAAATTCCGCCTGTTCGGCTAATTTTTTTCTAACATCACTCAATGAATGATCTAATTGGCAGCTCCTCATAAGTAAACCTCCCTCTTAAAAGTTTATTTTTAAATACCCCTTTATTTCACAACTAGATTTCTTGCTTCTCTAAATTTCAGAACATCTTCATCTAAAATATGCCCATCCTTAATAAGGATCGCTTCATTCAGGACATCATCATACGCATCTTCCATAATTTTATCGACATATTTAGCAAACCCTTCACTCAATACGCTCGTCACACTATGTGGGAACATCGCCGGTGTATTATCGACCGCGTAATGAATCACACCATCGATCGTATAGACAGGATCATCAATTGTTGTTGGCTTTGTCGTTTCAATTTCTAAATGATTGTTACAACTAATATCAACGATCATCGCTCCACGCTTAAACTGTTGCAAATCTTCCTTGTAAATGATGCGATCCGTTCGATTGGTATCCCATAAAACACAATTAACAATCACATCATAATCGTACATATTCTTTTTAAAAAGCTCTTCCAATCTATAACCATATACATCCACATCTGCACCTAAACCATGTAAAATGCGTAAAGCACCCTTTGCGGTTTGTCCATTACCCAACACTGCTACCTTTGTTTCATACGGCATCTTCCCAGCATATTGATACGCTTGTAAAATTCCAGCTTCTCCCGCTATTTCACGGTTCCGATAAAAAAGATAGCGTCCACCTTCATACATTTCTTCCCATGCTAGCACTGTATGATTGTTCGCAATCACTGCATCAGTAAAGGCAATCTGTTGAGCAGCATGCGCCCAGCCAACTAAGACCTTCTCTTCCGAAATAGTGTCTACATAATCGGCATCTCCTAGCTTAACATCGACAATAATGTCACATTGTAACGCTTCTTCCCTTGTCACAATAGTTGCCCCTGCCTCTGCATACTCTTCATCTGTACAGCCTATCTTTTCCCCATAACCTGTTTCAAAATAAAGAGCAGAGACATGATTGATCTTTTTTAAATCTTTCGGTAATAACGCTCTTCTCGCTTCGTTGTTCTTATGACTAATTACTAAACCCATCGTTTTCATTATCTTGTCCCCATTTCATTACTCAACGTTCTCATCTATAACCACTTAAAATCCTGTTATGTATAGCTACAAATCGATCATTAGAATCATAAAATTTCTTGAATAAAGTCTAAATAGTCGAAGTTTGTAAGTAAATCTACCAATAAACATATTCACAAGCCTTTTGAAAACATCGTACAAGCACGAAATGTAAATCTATCTTTCTACTTATACCCTTCTAACTCATTATTCAGCTTCCATTCTAAATAGTCAACTTTTATATAAATCAAGATTTAGATAACTCAATTTGTGCTTCTACCAAACAGCTGCACCAAGTTAGTTAAATTCTCCCAACCCTAGATGAATTGAAAATAAAAGTGAGAGGAATTGCCAGAGGTGAATTGTAGAAAGCTAAAATGACCCTTTAACAAATCAAATAGACCCCTGGAATTCAATAATTGAATACTGAAAAAATAAATAACTAAAATGTTGTTTCAATTAAGAATACAGAAGACTAAAAGCCTAATTCCTCTTTATTCCACAGAGAAACTAGGCTTTCTATATTCAACGAATACATACAAGTCTCAATTACTTTCATTTGTTTTCATGGTAACTTTAATATTCCTCTGATCGGTCACTGTAGAAAATAAAGCAGGCACAAATCCCATAATAATTATTCGTAACTGGAATTCCTTTATCTTTAGCTCTCACTGCTTTTTGTAACGATACGACTACATAATTTTAAAATATTAATACTATGCAAAATAATAACCCTTTTTGTTCAGTTCCATTATTATGTTATACAGACCGATAAGATAACCCGATACATCGATCAATTAATCTACCTAGGGAGCTTTATTTAAAAGTCGCAGTTAGTTCTACTTCTTTTCTTGCTGTTTAAACTTTTATCCCGTTTTCATTTTTTTCAATATAATAAATTCAATCATATATTTTTGCTTACCATACCTGAATTAATTGTTACCTTTCACTAAACTACAGAAGGAATTGTAATGATAGCTTTGTTTCAGTTTACATTTCAAACAGATACTATTTCCTACTTATTATTACAACAATGCATTGCAACATAACCTTTGAAATGGAGCACCAATTAAAAAAGACATAAAGTCATGTACTTAAATTTAACTTCATACGATTATACTTTTATCAACGTTTTCTCAGCCTCTTTATTATATAATTCAGACACCTGAATATGCCATAAATCCACCATCTACTGGTACAGTTACACCTGTCACAAACCCTGAATAATTGGAATCAATTAACCAAAGCAATGTACCAAGTAAATCATTAGGCTCTCCAAACCTTTTCAATGGAGTGCCTGCTATAATCTTTTTAGCTCTCGCAGTATGATTACCTCTATCATCTAGCAACAAAGCTTTGTTTTGAGTCGTTAAAAAGAATCCTGGTGCAATTGCATTAATGCGCAAACCGGACTCTGCAAAATAAACTGCTAGCCACATTGTAAAATTATTAATGGATGCTTTTGCGGCAGAATACGCAGGTACTTTTGTCATTGGGGTATAAGCACTCATAGATGATATATTGATAATTGTTGAATCAGACTGCTTTAGCAGTTCTTTACCAAATATTTTAGTTGATAAAAAACTCCCTTTAAAATTACTATCAAATACATTTGTAAAACCTTCCTCAGTTAGTTCGAAAAAGGATTTCTCATTTGCTTCATTTTCTTTATGTGTTTCAATCGATGTTATCGCGTCCTCGTGATTTCCACCCGCACCATTAATCAATATATCAATTTTCCCAAATCGATCAATTATTTGTTTCTTAGCCACTGTTAGGGCTTCACTATTCAGAACGTCAGCTGATATTGCTATTATTTCACCATTGGTCGACTTTTGAATATCATTAGCAATTTTTTCTCCCTTTTCTCTTGTTCGATTTATAATGGCTACTTTGACTTTTTGTCTTGTTAATTCTTTTGCCATCTCTGAGCAAAGGACACCACTTCCTCCAGTAATTACAGCAATTTTTCCTTCTAAACTTTCATGAATAGGAAACATTTTATCGTCCCCCTTTACTTAAATTAGACGCATCCCATAGACCATGGATGTACATAATACCCAACGCTCTATCATACAAGCCATAACCCGGTCTAGATTTTTCATTCCAAATATGTCTCCCATGATCTGGCCTCACATAGCCATTGTAATCTATATCATTTAAATGTTTAACGACACCAGTTAAATTAACAGAACCATCTGAAGTTAAATGGGATGTTTCTATGAAATCTCCATTATCAAAGTTTTTCACATTTCTTAGATGCAAAAAAGGTGATCTTTCCGCAAATTTTTTAACTAACTCAACAATATCATTACTTTGATTCGCACCTAAAGCTCCTGAACAAAATGTTAAACAATTTGATGAAGAACTGGACATAGATACAATCTGTTCTAAATCTTGCTCATTTTTTACAATTCGTGGCAACCCAAATACAGACCATGGTGGATCATCAGGATGTATAGCTAATTTCACACCGTTCTGTTCAGCAATTGGTAGTACTTCTTGGAGAAAATATGCTAGATTATTTCTCAAGGAATCTTCATTAATATTTTCATAATCTTTAATTAAAGCTTCTAATTGCTCTATTTTTTCAGGTTCCCAACCAGGCATTGTTAAATCAGTTGAATTTAACACACTGTCCGCCATCGTCCTTACATCTACATTATCCACTTTCTTTCTTTCATAAAATAGTGCAGTAGAGCCGTCTGGCAAGGCTTTTCTCATATTCGTTCTAATCCAGTCAAAAACTGGCATAAAATTATAGCAAATTACTTTAACACCATGTTTTGCAAGATTTTCGATTGATTGTTTATAATTAGCTATATATTTATCTCTGTCTTTATTACCTATTTTTATAGACTCATGAACATTAACACTTTCTACTACTTCCGCATGGAATCCATGTGATTGAATTAACTTAACTTCTTCAGCAATTTCATTTTCATCCCACACTACTCCTGGTGGTAAATGATGTAGTGCCCAAACAACTCCTTTAACATTAGGTATTTGCTTAATATCTTTTAAAGAAACTGTGTCGTTATTTTCCCCAAACCACCTGAAAGTGATCTCCATTTAACGATTCCTCCTTATAGTAGCCATATATTTTTGGGCTAATTCAATAACCCCTTTCTCATTACTTTGTTGATAAGCTTTTGTTAAATCACTACCTATACCTACAGCCAATGCATCTGCATCAATCCAATCATTTATATTATCTAAGTTAATTCCACCTGTAGGCATTATCTCTACATTTGGTAGTGGGCCTCTAATTGCCTTTATAATATTAGGTTGGAAGATGTTTGCGGGGAAAAGCTTAATAATTGAACAGCCAAAATCCATTGCATGGATAACTTCTTTCACGGTCATACAACCAGGCATATACAAAATAGAATATCGATTACATAATTTGGCAATATCTACATCAAAATGAGGACTAACAACAAACTTTGCTCCTTTTAATATTGCGCTTCTCGCTGTTTGTACATCTAAAACAGTCCCCGCTCCAATGATTGCATCCGGGATATCTAATGCTTTAAAAAGATCCTCTACATCTGGAGTTGTATACGTAAGTTCAATAATATTAATTCCGCCTTCTATTGAGGCTTTTGCAATGTTAAAAGCTTCTTCCTTACTCTCCCCTCTAATCACTGCTACAGTTTTCAGTTTGTTCATTTTATTAATAATATCAGCTTGTAACATCATGTTCCCCTACTCTCTTTAAAATTCACTTTACATATAGCACACATTTCCCTAAATCTGTTAATTTAAAGCCAACGTTATGTATCGTTGGCTTTAAATTCAACTTATTTCAGGCCCAAAAAATCTTAACAACTTTATTGGTTCGATACCTTGTTTATTCAATTTTAAATATGGCAAATCTGCTGGGATGAAATATTGATTCGCATTGGTTAAAACTTGTTCCCCTTCTCTTGTTTCGATTGAGGCTGTACCGTTCAAACAATATAAACCAGAGAATGTTTCATTCGTTTGAAACACCACTTCATCATATATTTCGATTATTGTCATTCGAAAGTATGGTATCATCTGATAGCCAATTAACTCCGTTTCAAAGTATTCTTTCGTTTCTGCGATTACAATTGGAGCCACCTTCCATTTGTTTAATGTTTCTTCCCTTGAGTAGCCTTCATATCGAAAACAGTCAAACATTTTTTCAAAGCCAATTCCTTGATGGCACATATTATCATCAATCCGTAAACCTGACGGGGATGTTCGTTCCGTCCGGATGGTAAGGTCTGTTGGTTCTTGTATTTCTACTAAAAAACAGCCTGAACCAATAGCATGTGGAATACCGCCTTCCAATAAGTATGTTTCCCCGGGTTTAACATACACTTTATGCAAACAATCGAGCATCCCTTCTATGTTTTGCATTTCAAATAATTTCTTCCATTTTATTTTTGTTATTCCTGGTTTAAAGCCTAAATATACAAATGGTGGCTCACCGTCAATCGTACGTCCATCAAGAATGTGCCAACATTCAGTTTTACCATACTCCGATTGGAATAACTTCTTAGCCATTTCTCGATTAGGGTGAACTTGTACCGATAAGCGCTCGGACGAATCGATTATTTTAACAAGCACTCCCATTTGTTCGCCAAATTGTTCCACATGTTTCTCGCCCAGCATCCGTTTTGGTGATGCTTTAATCATGTCCCTTAAATTTAAATTGTTTTCCCTTTTTGTTTTGCGTTTTCCTAATCCTTCATCTACGATATGCTCACGCCCAGAATTACGGGCTGATACAGTGGACATTATCCATTCCTCTGGAAAATGCCCATCCTTGGGCTGATTATTCCCTTGAAATACATCTAACATTTTCCCACCTAAATATGTTCGCCAAACCCTATTTTCTTGCAGTTTTATTGGTTGTTTTATTGACTTATTTTGTTGCATCATAATCACTCCTCCCATCATTCTCAAAATACATGTTTCTTACTTAGCCAAAAATAAGGTTTGGAATAAATAAGACAACTTGTGGGAATAAAATCATGATAGCGATTAGTAAGAACACTCCCATATACAATGGAATTGAATCTTTGACTGTTTGTTGTGGTGTAGTTCCCATAACCTGCGAGACCGTATACAATGATATCCCCATTGGTGGTGTCATAATACCAAATGTTGTTGCAGTCATCATAATTAAACCAAATTGTACTGGATCAATACCGGCGCTTGTTATAATAGGCACAAAAATCGGTGTTAATAGTAGGACAATGACTGTCGTTTCGACAAACATACCTGCAGTAACTAATGCAATCACGATTGCAGTTAATAACACATAAGGATTTGTTGTAAAGTCAAGTAAAAATGAAGATAACGATTGTGTCACCCGATCATAAACAATACCATAAGCAAAGATTCCTGATAATGAAATAATTAACATAATAGACCCTATATCTTTTACACTTTCAAAAACAGTGTTCCAAAATTTTTCCCATGTTAATTCCCTAAATACGATGACTCCTATAAAAATAGCATAGATTACTGCAAAGGCGCCAGATTCGGAAGGGGTAAAAATACCAAATCGAATTCCTACTATTAAAATAATTGGGAAAACAAGTGCCCATATTCCATCCTTTAATGCTATTATTACTTCTTTAGCAGATGGATACGAATCCCGTTCAGGTAGATAATTTCGTTTTCGACTTGTATAAGATATTATAACCATGAAAATAATCATCATTAAAAAACCAGGAATAATACCTGCAGCAAATAATCTTCCAATTGAAACTTCTCCAATAGAACCATAAATAATTAATCCCATACTTGGAGGAAGTGTGGCTGTAATTAAAGAAGTCATTCCATTAACTGCAGCTCCATAGGACCTTGAATACCCTTTTTCAATCATTTTTGGCCCAAGCACACGTGATTGCATTGCCGCATCAGCAACAGCTGATCCGGATACTCCACCCATCATCGTACTTAAAACCGCACTAACTTGTGCTAAATTCCCATACATATGACCAGTTAACGTGTCAGCCAATCGTATCAATCGAGATGTAATCCCGGTACTGTTCATTAAGTGACCTGCAAAAATAAATAACGGAATTGCCAACATTGTAAATGATTGTGAAGTTGATAACGTCTTTTGAACCGCAATAGAAAATGGAACCTCAGGAGTCATAATGAAGAAGAATAAGCCTGATATTCCGATTGAAAAAGCAACCGGCATTCCCAAAAGCAATAATATTAAAAAAATAATCAGTACAGCTACCATAAGTTTATCTCCTCCCTTATGCTTCCATATTTTTTTGTTTGATAATGTGATAAATTTTAATACAAGTAGTAATAATCATTAAAAAAGCTCCTATTGGTACACTAACGATAGCCCAAGAATAACTAATGCCAAGTGTGTTGAATATTCGATTTGCACTCTCAATTACTAAAGGAATACCAAACCAAATTAATATAAATAAAAAGCCTATGATTACTATATTCCAAAAAATTAAAAAGAATCTTTCTACTCGTTGTGGAAATCGCTTTATTATTATATCTACATTAACAAACTCACCGTGCCTTAATGCTACATCTGCTCCTAGGAATATAATCCATGCAAATAAAAGTAAGGAGATATCCGTACCCCAATTAAGTGGTTGTTTAAGCGTTCTTGCTATTGCAGAAACAAATATTAATACTGCTACAACAACCAAAGCCCACTTCACAAAAAACTCTTCAGCCTTACATACCCATTCATAAAATTTTACCATTTCCACAACCCCTCTTTATTGTAAGACTTTATAATACAGGTTTCTTATTTTAGAAGATTATAGGAAATAGAGAATTTCTCAATCATCGATGATCAAGAAATTCCCAATCTTCAAATAATTCAACTGTTCGTTTTAATTATTGTTTTTCTCATTACTCTTTACCAATTTCTTTATAAATTTGATCTCTTAACTCTGTTAGTTCTAATACCTCATACGCATCTTCTGCAGCAGCTTTAAATGCATCAACATCTGGCTCAATTATTTCCATACCTTCATCAATCATCGATTGCTCTAGCTCAGTTTGCTTTTCTTCAATTTCTCGGGCATTTTCTGCGGCTACTTCTCTCGTTTCTTCTATTAACAATGTTTGAAGATCTTCTGGTAAAGTTTCAAACCACTTTTCACCAACAATAATTCCGTTAATTAATTCGAAGTGACCTGTTTTGCTCACATAATCGATGACTTCATATATTCTTGATGGGTACGTAGATGTGTGTTGTGCTTCCGCACCATCAATTGCACCTTGTTGTACCGATGTATACACATCACCCCATGGCATCGAAATTGGAGTTCCCCCCAATGCTTTAACTGATTCTTGCCATACTGGAGCACCCGCTGTACGAATCCTTAATCCATTTAAGTCTTCAGGAGCTTCAATTGGCTCATTTGTTAAGAAATGTCTTGGGCCATCATACCAGTTAAATGATAGAACACGAACATCAAAATCATCTACTAATTCCTGTTCCCATGATGCAAAAAGTTCCGTTTCCGTAACTTCCAATGCTTCATCATAATTATCAACGAAATACGGTGCACCCAAAATTCCAATTTCTTCTACATATACGCCCATACGACTACCATCAGTCAATACTGCAACGTTTACGCCTTGTTCTGCCTGCTCGATAACATCATCATCAGATCCTAATTGTGCACTTGGATATACTTCCATTATTAAACGACCTTCTGACTTTTCTTCTAGCCTTTCAGCAAGATCATGAAAGCCTTTAACTATTGGAGAGGTATCCGCTTGTTGTGTTGACATTTTCAAAGTATAGACTTCTCCATCATCACTACTTGATTCAGATGATTCTCCACCACAAGCTACTAATAAAATGCTAAATACAAGTAAAAATGCGACAATCCCTATTGATTTTTTCATTTTGAATCCTCCTATTTTTTAAAATAAACCAATTTGCTTCCTTTAAACGACAAATTTTATGGAATAGATTGATTCGCTCTCCTTACATGAAGCATCACTCCCAAAATAAAATAATTTTAGCGTGGTTTATCTCTATCCTTTTTTCATTAACTCCTGCTTACAAAGCCTGTCATCTATCTTTCTATCTCTTTTTTATTTTTTAATAGATTTTCTACCTCGTCTAAATAAGGAAGGCCTTCGTTATCTCCTTTTACTGTTGTAACTAAGCCACCTACAGCATTTGCAAAAAGTAGTTTTTCAGCATCTGACCTTTTATTAAGATAACTGTAAATATAGCCTGCATTAAATCCATCTCCAGCACCTACAGTATCAACTACATTTACTTTCAGAGCATCTTGGTTTATCCAATTATTACCTTTATATAATGTTGCTCCATTTCCACCATCTTTAATTACAAGTTCCGTTATATTGTACTTTTCTGCAAAGGATTCTAAATTTTCTTTACTTGATGCCTCTATAATTAGTTCAATTTCATCTAAACCTGTTAATAAAACATCTACATATGGAAAGACTCGTTCATACGCTCTTCTTGCGTCTTCTATATCCCATAGCTTCAATCGAATGTTTGGATCAAAAGAAACCGGAATCCCTTTTTTATGGGCAATTTCTAAAATTCTATATGTAATATCTACATTTCGTTGATCAATCGCCATAAACACTCCCGTCAAATGAACAAGTGAGATGCCATTGAATATTTCTTCCTCCATATCCTCCACTGTTAAGGTCTCGGTAGGGGAACTCTGTCTGTAATAAAACGTTTTACCGGAACCATCTTCATTTACTTGTTTAAAATTTACTGATGTGGAATAATTTTCCATTAAATAAACATATGAAGTATCAATTCCTTCTCCTCTTGCAAAATTATAAATGTGTCTTCCAAATTCATCTTTTCCAAGTCGGCTTATCCATGTAGAATTAAGATTTAATCGAGCACATGCTATAGCAAAATTCAACTCAGCTCCACCGACTTTTCTTTCAAAATGGGTAACATATCTTAATGGACCTTTTCCAATAGGATCCATCGTTATCATTCCATCACCAATAGTTAATACGTTATATTTACTTACCAACAACTTCACCTCATTAGATTAACCCTTTTAATTTTAGAGTAGGTGGGAATCTTTCTACTTTATATTCTTCTTTTAGTGTTTCTTCTTTTATGAGCCTTAACAAAAACAGCGTTGCAGCTTTCCCCATTTCTATAGTTGGCTGTTTTATTACAGAGATAGGCGGATCTAATAAATCTAAATAGATTGAATCATCAACCGTAATAATGCTAATATCTTTCATTATTTTTAAACGCTTCGATTTTAAAAATTTCAGTAATTCAATAAGTGAAGCATTATTTACAGTGAAAAATGCTCTTGGAAGGTTATTATTGTTATACAATCCATTAAATGCGTCATTTATTTCCTCATCATTACCAGAAACGATCCATTCAGGTTTTAACTTAATATCTCTTTGCTCCAATGCCATTTTAAAACCTTCCAATCTTTCAATACGTGGAGTAATCCCCTCAACTATCGAAGGTAGTATAATACCTATTTCATATATATCTTCTTGCAAGAAATTATCCACTGCTAGTCTAGATGCTTCCATATTATTTAACAAAATAGAAGGATAGATATTTTCATCTGTTGTTCTGTCTATAAAAACGACAGGAAAATTAATACCTTTTAATTGATTATAATATTCATAGTTTCCAGGTGTGGGGCAAATGATTAAACCATCCACTTGTTTTGCTGTTAATATCTCAATATAATCTCTTTCCTTATCAGAATCGTCATCTGCATTACAGATAAAGACTTGAAAACCATTAAGTAAAGCTTCATCTTCAATTGCTCGTATAATTTCTTTTGAAAATTCATGAAGAACATTAGCTACTATGACACCGATTGTACGAGTGCTCTTCTGTTTTAAGCTTTTTGCAGTCTGATTTGGCACATAATGAAGAAACTCAATTGCTTCTTTAATTCGAACTTTTGTCGAATCGGACATATAATTAAATCTATTATTTATATATTGAGAAACGGTACTCTTTGAAACGTTTGCCATTTTGGCAACATCTGCCATTGTCGTTTTCCTATTCATAACGCTCTCCTTCTTAATCTCTTAACTAAATCGATTTACTAAACCGGTTTAGTATTTTTATTGATAAATATTATTATATTTGAAAGCCCTTTCAAATGCAAGTCTTATTTGTTATTTTATTGTTTTGTTTTTATTCAGATCATTTACCAAACTCCTGTAAGACTTTCCCATGAACAATTAAGGACGTATAAAATATGTTGAATATACATAACCTTCTCACAAAAGGAAGGTGGCTATCTAGTCTGTAGGAGAGAGTTCAACCTTGCAAGTAAAAACAAATTTACTATTACATAAATCAATTTTATCATTACAAAAGACAGCCGCGATGCTACAATAGGTAATTAATAAGATTACACCGAAGACAATACTCTAGCAGATCCAACATTTACTTTCGCACACCTAAATCGAACGCACTCACAAACGTCCAACGCCTTCCCAACACAACTCAACCATATTAGTACATCCAAACAAGTTAAATATAGTATACTAACTTTATCAGCTAGGCGAAAACAAGAATCAGATCCACTTTATTCTATCGTCCTTCTAACCTAGATGTTGCACATTAGCTTACATATTTTACTATTATTCATGAATTGGGTGTTCGTATTGAGTCAACAGGAATATACAATTAAAGATGCGGAATTTTGGAAGATCATTATCGGATTGGGGATGGCCTCCCTATTTATTTTTGCAACAATGTATAGTTTACAACCAATTTTACCAGTTTTTACAGCAGAGTTTCAGATACCTATTTCCTATGCTAGTTTATCGGTATCCTTAACAACTGTCGGACTTATTATTGGCCTAGTAACCATCGGGTTTTTATCAGATAGACAGGGACGTTTATTATTCATACACCTTTCTATTATTAGCTCCACACTCATCCTGTTCATTCTTCCATTTATGGAATCGTTTGGTTTCATCATTTTCTTTCGTTTCCTACAAGGGTTTACACTATCCGGGGTGCTTGGCGCTGCGCTTGCCTATATGGCAGAAGAAATTGATCAGAAACACTTTGGATTTGCGGCAACCCTCTATATTTCTTGTAACAGTCTGGGCGGCATGATCGGAAGGTTTTTTACAGGATATTTAGCAGAATCATATTCATGGGAAGTAGCGTTATTTATCCTTGGAAGCTTCGGAGCGATTACATTTATACTCGTACTATTTACGTTACCGAAGTCGAAAAAATTCATCCAATCATCCAAACCTATACTCGAGGATATGAGAGGATTTCTTGTTCATTTTAAAAATCCTTTACTATTATTGATGTTCGGGTTAGGAATTGTATTACAAATGGCCTTTACAGGAATGTGGACATTTCTACCATTCCATTTATTAGAAGAACCGTACAATTTATCTTTACAGCAAATATCTTATTTTTATTTAGCATATAGTTTAGGTATCGTTGGAGCACCAATAGCTGGATGGCTAACAGCTAAGTTTAGTCTAAGCCAAATTCGGGTTGCAGGGGTAATTATCTTATCCGGTGGAATGTTTATTGTTCTTGGCTCCTCCATCATAGCTATTAGTATCGGTCTTTCAGTTATCTGTCTTGGATTTTTCGTTTCTCATTCGATTACAACAACAACGGTTTCACAAGCAGCGACTCACCATAAGGGCAGTGCTTCCAGTCTCTATTTAGTTGCTTACTATCTAGGTGTTTCCATGGGAACTACGTTACTGACTCCACTTTGGGATAAATTCGGTTGGAATGGAATCATTTTATTCACTGCATTTTTACCAATCGTTTACGTTGGAATTGTAAAAATTACACAAGCAAATATAAAAAGAAAGGCTGAGATTTGAATTCAGCCTTTCTTTCAGAATCTAATAGATTTAAAAAGGAGGAGAGACACATATCTTCTCCCCCCCCCCTTTTCAAACTACATTAAAAACGTTCCACTTCATCCTTCCGCCCGCTCCTTCTTCACCAACATAAAAAAGGCAATAAAACCAATAAGTGATGTAGTAAACAATATAGTCCCCATCGGAACAGCGGATGCTTCATTGATACCGGCAAGCGGTGAAAAGAATGATCCAAGCAATAATGGCAACATACCTAAGACAGCACTGGCACTTCCTGCACGATGTCCTTGTTTTACCATACCAAGTGTAAACGTGCTTGTAATAATCATCCCTATTGTAATCATGTATATAAAAATCAAAATAACGAGCGATGCTAACGGTCCTTCCATAATTGTCATCAGAAACAGTCCGAACGTTGCACCCAAACTAATTATGACAGCTGCCTGAAGCAATGTTTTTTCAGCGATGATTCCACCATATCGTCCAATAATAAAGCTCCCTGTGATAATCGCCAGCCCATTAATACCGAATAACACACTGAACACTTGAGGGGATACGCCATAAATTTCCTGATAAATAAATGGCGTTCCCGACACATACGCAAAACTACCGCCATGTACGAAGCCAACGACTAATGCGTACCCAATAAACGAGCGATCCTTTAACAAATCTCCCATCGTCATAACCGTCGCACCAATCGAACTTGGAATGCGCTTCTCAGGTGGTAGTGTCTCTTTTAAATTGATAGCGACAATAATAACGATCACAATCCCAATCAATCCTAAAAATAAAAAGATACTCTTCCAACTTGCGAACTCAAAAGCTAGAATCGCTCCACCGGCCATTGGCGCAATCATTGGTGCAACAGCATTAATGACCATCAAAAGCGAGAAAAACTTTGTCAATTCTCTACCACTAAACACATCTCGAACGACTGCCCGTGACAGCACAACTCCCGCCGACGCTGTAAATCCTTGCAAAAACCGTGCTCCAATCAATATCGTAATATTCGGTGCAAACGCACATAATATCGAAGCTAATACAAACAACGATGTCGCGATTAATAAAGGTTTTCTTCTACCTTGCGCATCACTAATTGGACCAATCACCAATTGACCAATCGCAAGCCCAAGTAAACATGCCGTTAAACTAGTTTGCACAAGTGTCGCGCTCGTATGTAAATCATGAGCAATCCCAGGAAAACTAGGTAAATACATATCGATATTAAGTGGTCCCAAAATAGCAAGCAAACCTAGCAGCAACGCTAATCCAAAACGTGCTTTCCCCGTAGGGTTATGTAATTGACTTTCTTCTTTATGATAAATGACGATTCACTCCTAACTGACTCATTGTAAGTGTTTAGGAGCTTTTTGTTAAGTCTTTTGATTAATCGATGGTTAAAAAGTAACTGTGGGCTTAGTACTAATACATTCAGATTCGGATTAAAACATCCTAGAATTGATCCTTTATCCCAATTTTAAAAAAGGCCTCGAACACTAATCTTTCTGTTCGAAACCTTCTCCTATTTACCTTTCACGATATGATTGTTGTTTTTTAGGACTTGTTCTCTCTTAATGAAAATAATAATAGTAGATAAGTTTAAACTTATCTACGCTTACTTCGCTCCTAGACCACCATCAATTCTGTATTGTGAACCACTAATAAATGCACTTTCATCTGAAGCAAGAAACACTACCAAATTAGCGATATCCTCAGACTCTCCATAACGCCCAATTGGAATGATCGAAGTAAATGCTTCTTGTGCTTCTGCACCCTTACCAGGCATTGTTCCTTCTTCAATTGAACGCATCATTCTTGTATTAATTGGTGCTGGATGGATTGAATTTACTCGTACATTTGCATCAGCTATTTCTAATGCAGCAGTTTTTGTCATACCTGTTACGGCATGTTTCGATGCACCATATGCAATTTGATTTGGCGTTCCCATCAAGCCAGCCCCTGAGGACATATTAATCACACTACCTGATCCTTGTTCTCTCATCACTGGAAGTACATGTTTTAACCCTAAGAAAACTCCACGTACGTTCACATTAATTACTTTATCAAAATCTTCTACAGCTAAATCCGTTAATAGTGCAATCTCACCTTCAATTCCCGCATTATTAAAGAATATATCTACTTTACCAAATTTATCTACCGTTTCTTTCACATACTTTTTAACATCTTCTTCTTTGGAAACATCTGCGGCTACCGTAATTACTTCGCCAAGTGATTCAAGTTCTGCTTGCGCCTCATCTAACGGTTCTTGGAACAAATCTACTAAAACAACCTTTGCCCCTTCTTTTAAGAAGCGTTCTGCAGTTACTTTACCAATACCGCCAGCACCACCAGTGATTACAGCTACTTTTGCATTTAATCTACTCATTTATATTTCCTCCTTAGGTGTAACACCTATATACATAGTGTAACAGGTATTTTGTCCTATTAATCACTTTCTGCTCACTCCCATAAGAACTTACCCGACTTTATCCTATTTTATACCCCTATTTATCACTTATTTCACAGCATTCACTTATTCCTCAAAACAAAAAAGTCTGTCCCTTCATATTTTTAATGAGTAACAAACAATAATTTTCCTCATAATAAAAATGTACAGGAGTTTCCTACTTGAACCTCATCTTTTTTCAAGGTTGAAGGGATTTAGGATGTACTTCTTATGATTTAAAATTACCTTTTCGATGTATGAAATAATCGAGCCCTCTTCGTTTTTGAGTTCATCATGCTTATAACACAAAAATCTAGGCAAATCCATAGAAAATAAGAGTCCATAAGAATCTCAATTTATATGGATTTGTCTAGAATACGTAAATGAAGACCATCGCTTTTTATTATTACTCTTCCTCTGTCTCAAAAACAAACTTTCCTACAATTGCTCCTAAAACAGCTCCTAAAATCGGGCTTAAAAAGAATAACCATAATTGACTGATTGCTTCTCCACCTGTAAATAATGCTGGCCCAAAGCTACGTGCAGGGTTAACCGAAGTCCCAGTTAATGGAATGCCTAATAAATGGATCAGAACGAGTGTTAAACCAATAACTAAACCAGCAAATTGAGCATTCCCCTTTTTCCCCGTTACAATAATAATCACAAGTACAAAAATAAACGTTAAAATAAACTCAACTATAAATGCTCCACCTGTCGTTAATTCTCCAAAACTATTTTGACCTAAATTAGTTTTTGGTAAATTGGAGCTTACTAAGAAGTAATACAATACCAATGAACCCATTACTGCACCTATTAACTGTCCACCAATGTAGTAAGCTAATTCTGTTACTGTAATACGTTTATTAACGTACATAGCAATTGATACCGCTGGGTTAACATGGGCACCTGAAACTGTACCAATTGTATATGCCATTGCCACAATCGATAAACCGAATGCCATTGCAATTCCCAATATCCCCACACCTTCAGCACCGTTACCGAGCACGGCTGTTCCTGTACCAAATAAAACTAAAACAAATGTTCCAATTAATTCTGCAAATGCTTTTTTCATATTCATTTCTCCCTATTATTTAAAATCTACTAGCATCAATCATATCAACTATCATTACATGAATTAGTTCCACCACAGTTCTACATAAATATGCGAACCATACTTACTTTCTGTTACTATCAGTCCAAATGTATTTTCACTAATACTAAACTCATTTTTAAAATAAGGTATTGCCGGTAATACACAGAAGGTTAACAATACTTATAAAGTTTTCAAAATTACTAAGACACTGTGTATAAAGAAAAACCTAGCCAATCGACTAGGTTTTTCTAACATTCCTTATTTCTTGTACGAATCCTCTACTATACTAATGTCTGTAGCACTTTTATGTTTTCTTCGGTATGCTGCTACTGCTCCACCAATTAATAATAGTACCAATCCAACTAACAACATATTAAATATCCCTGTTGCTGTTTTAGGTAACTTATCTCCAGATTTATCTGGTGCTGGTGGGCCCATTGGCGTTGATGAATCCACTGATGTTGGTGGGTCCACCGGCGTTGGTGGGTCCACTGGCGTTGGTGGCGGCGTTACCGTCACTGGTCCAGTCTCAATCTTATCTTCTACACCTGATTCATTTGTGAAAGTTAAATCAGCTGTATTTGGAATCTTGTTATCTTTGTAGTCGTCTATATTCGTGTTAGGATGAATTT